>JBDQII010000071.1:0-15196 GCA_040264395.1 Verrucomicrobiota bacterium | reverse complement strand
GGTCCTCGCGGATATCTTTACGTCATTCACGATTTGACTCAAGCTCGGATGCAATTCTTGCGCGAGATGCTTGTTGTTAGCTTGCTGGCAATCGGAGCCGTGTCTATTGCGGTAATGGCCAGTCGCAAGCTTCAGCACTTCATATTAGACCCTGTGCTGCTTCTCGCTGAAGCTACGGATAAGATCGCCTCCGACAAGGACTATTCAACACGAGTTTTCAGTCCTTCCAAAGACGAAATTGGTCAACTTTATCATGGTTTCAATCGAATGTTGGAGGAAATCGAGTACAGGGACGAAACGATTCGCAAGGCCAACGATGAACTTGAGGATCGGGTTCAGGAACGCACGGCAGCCATGCAACAAGCCAAGGCAGAGACCGAATCCATCAACAAACAACTACTTGATGCCAATCAAAAACTAAAGGAGTCCATTGAGGAAGCGCAACAGCTTGCCATAGAAGCTCAGGCTGCGAACAAAGCCAAGAGTGAATTCCTGGCCGCGATGAGCCATGAGATACGGACTCCAATGAATGGAGTCATCGGCTTCACCAATCTTCTGCTGAATTCGGATTTATCCGAAATGCAAAAAGATTATGCGCAGACGATCAAAAACTCTGGAGAGTCTCTCTTGATCATTATTAACGGTATTCTCGATTTTTCCAAAATCGAGGCAGGCAAGTTCTTTCTGGATTCTGAACCTTTTGACATGGCCGGGGCTTCAGAGGAAGTGATCGAACTCTTATCTGCTGAGGCTGCTGCGAAAAATCTGGAACTTAAACTGTTCTACGAGCCTGATGCTCTTCGGCGCGTTGTTGGTGATCCCGGGAGGGTCAAGCAGATCATGTTGAACCTGATTTCAAATGCATTGAAATTTACCGAAATAGGATCTATTCACGTGAGAGTTGAAAAAATGACTGTGAGCGGACATCCCGAGGGCTTGAAAGTCAGTGTCACAGACACGGGGATCGGCATTCCTGCCGACAAGCAAAGTGTTCTTTTCGAAAAATTCTCTCAATCAGATAATTCAACTACTCGGAAATACGGCGGGACCGGGCTTGGCTTGGCGATTTGTAGAGAACTGGTCAGTATGATGAGAGGTGAAATTGGATTCCAAAGTGAACCAGGCATTGGGTCTGTCTTTTGGTTTACACTCGCTTTTTGCGAACTCGAATCTGAGAAAGAAGCCGATGAATCAACGGTTAGTTCTGAAAAGCCTGCCGAACACGGCGATTTTGACCCGCCTGTTGTGAATTTGTTGCCGGAAACATTCCGGGTGCTTCTGGTGGAAGACAATGCTGTCAACCAGAAGCTTGCAGGAAAAATCCTTGAACGCATGGGCTGTAGCGTCGACATGGCAACCAATGGAAAGGAAGCGGTCTCCATGTTTGCAAATCTGCCTTACAATATAATATTCATGGACTGCCAGATGCCGGAAATGGATGGATACGAAGCTACCCGAAAGATCCGTAGTATTGAGACAGCAGGAAATTCCTCCAATGGAAAACAAGTGCCCATTATTGCAATCACTGCAAATGCGATGCGCGGTGATCGTGAAAAATGCCTGGAAGAAGGGATGGATGACTATATCGCTAAACCTGTCGACGCGCGCCAAATAGGTCGTGCCTTGGAGCGCTGGCGCCATCATGTTTAGTTGTGAACTCTCCTCGCGCACCTTTCTTTTTTTGGGTAACCCTGCCGCACTTTCTGATCGACTTCAAAATTCCTGTCCTGAGCTTTGACGAGGTAAGAAACCTTATTTCTCTCTCAAATGGTGTCCCAAGTTTGGAGCGGGACAATCGATCCGTTTCTGAAAAAACTTTGTTTCCTCCGGCTCTGTCATTATACATCCGAGTGCATGTTTGAATTGTTGAAAACGGATGCAGGAAGCAAAGCTCGGCGTGGGCGTTTAACCACTGCACATGGTGTTATTGAAACGCCGGTTTTTATGCCGGTGGGCACTCAAGCCAGTGTCAAAGCTCTCGACCCACGAGAACTGCATGAGATGGGAACTCAGATTCTTCTTGGCAATACCTACCATCTGGCGATCCGGCCAGGAATGGATATCATGAATGAAGCCGGAGGATTGCATCGCTTCATGAACTGGGATCTCCCCATACTCACCGACAGCGGGGGATTTCAGGTATTCAGCCTGGCTAAGATTCGTAAAATCCGACGGGACGGTGTTGAGTTCCGTTCACATCTCGATGGCTCACCTCTCTTTCTTGGCCCCAAAGAAGCCATGAAAATCCAACGTGAATTGGGTTCTGACATAGCCATGGCGTTTGACCAATGCCCAAACCACGATGCTCCCGCAAGCGAAATGAAAGAAACCGTGGACCGCACACTGAGGTGGGCCAGATTATGTCTTGAACAACCGAGGGCTGAGGGGCAGTTGGTTTTTGGTATCGGTCAGGGTGGAAGTAATGCCGAGCTTCGGGAGTATTGTGCCAAGGCGCTCTGCAAGATGGATTTTGATGGATTTGCCATTGGTGGTGTCAGTGTGGGAGAGCCCGAACCCGAGATGATGAAAGCGGTGGAATATACCGAGCCCTTTCTTCCTGCTGACAAAGCCCGTTACGCCATGGGCCTTGGAACGCCTGCTCAATTGGTTGAATTAGTGGCTCGCGGGGTAGACATGTTTGATTGTGTATTGCCTACTCGTGTCGCTCGCAATGGCACTGCGTTTACCAAAAAGGGCACGATCAGCATTAAGGCTGGTTATAATAAACGAGATTGGAATCCGATCGAAGAGGATTGTGAATGTTATGCCTGTCGCCACTTCACCAAGGCTTATCTGAGGCATTTGCTCAATGTAGATGAAATATTAGGTCTGCGCATGCTCAGCGTCCACAATAGTCACATGTTTCTGGAATTGATGCGAAATATTCGATTGCATTTGGATAATGGCACTTTCAGTGAATACAGGCGTGAGTTCATTGCTGGTTATACGCCCACCCTGAAAGTACTTGAGCAGCGCGCCAGACATGCTGAAGCGCAGCAAGAATCACCCTCAAATTAGCCTGAAATAGTTTATTTGCATTGGTGGTTCATTAAGGTAGTTTTACGCAAGTACACTAAATCATGGATCTGTCCGGGAAAATCATTGTCTCATCGCCGGAGTGGCTGCCTGGCTTGCTGGGAGGCTTTGCTGTATTCCTTCTGATTCTGATCTGGTCCTATCGAGGTACAGGAATTTCTATTGGACGCCGCATCACTTTTATTCTGCTGAAAGGTTTTGCAGTTGCCTTGTTGGTTTTGTGCTTACTGGAGCCACAGTGGACGCAGCAAAAACCCAAAGCAGGTGCAAACTACTATGCCGTGGTTGCTGACAACAGCCAGAGTATGTCTATTTTCGATCCGGGGTTGAACCAAAGCCGAGGTGAAGAAACGACCAAGCTGCTGGTGACCGAACCCGGCTTCTGGCGTGATACACTGGACGATATGTTTCAGGTCAGAAAATACGGAATTGACTCACGCTTGCATGGGCTCAAGGATTTCTCCGAATTGACTTTTGATGGGGGTGCCAGCGCACTGGGCTCTTCTCTGCATCAACTGGGTTCACGTTTCCGTGATCAACCATTGGCTGGTATCCTGCTCGTCAGTGACGGGAATGCCACTGATGCTGATCTGGATCAACTCGATCTAGCCGACCTGCCGCCAGTTTATCCTGTCGTCATTGGTTCCAAAGAATCCTCCCGAGATGTTTCCATCACCAGTATGTTCCTTAGCCAGACTGCCTTCGAAGATGCGCCCGTTACTTTGATTGCGGACATTTCTTCGATTGGGTTCGCTGGTCGTGAGGTAGAGGCGCGATTGTTCGCTGCAGATTTTTCCAAATCACCTTTAAATGAAGCTGTCAAGAATGACGAATCCTCTTCCAGCATCGAAGGCCGAGCACCTATTGATACCCTTGTCAAAGGAGTCTCCAGTGATCAGGAGACACTTGCTTTTCGGTTCCAGTTTCGACCCGAGCAAACCGGCGTATCGTTTTACAGACTGGAAGTGTCAGTAGTTGCCGACTCGCTGGCTGGCGATGCGTCAGCGGAAGAGGCTACCATGGCTAACAACAAACGTTTGGCTATCGTGGACCGCGATTCAGAGCCGCATCGCATTCTTTACGTAGCAGGCCGTCCCAATTGGGAATACAAATTTTTGAATCGATCCCTTGATGAAGATGATCAGGTGCAGCTGGTGGGGTTGATTCGTATTGCCAAAAAGTCTCCCAAATTTGAGTTCAAAGGACGTCAAGGTGAAACGAGCAATCCTCTGTATCGTGGCTTTGACAAAAAAGATGAATTTACAGAGCAGCTTGACCAGGCTGTCTTCACGCGACTTAACATCAAGGACGAATCCGAACTCATAGGAGGTTTCCCCAAGAGGGTAGAGAATCTTTTTGGTTACAGTGCCATTATTCTTGATGATCTGGAATCGGGTTTCTTCACACGTGATCAAATGAGTTTGATCCAAAAATTTGTTTCAGAACGTGGTGGTGGTTTAATGATGTTGGGTGGATATGAATCACTCACTCGTGGCGATTACGAGGATACTCCGATCGGTCGAATGCTTCCAGTCTATCTTGATTCGGGTAAAGGGCTGTCTGGAGTTCAAGGAGTTTCTTTGGAGTTGACCCGCGAAGGCTGGCTTCAGCCTTGGATCCGTCTGCGTTCCACTGAGTCTCTGGAGAATGAAAGGTTGGAATCCATGCCCGAGTTTCAAGTCATCAATCTGGTGACTGAAGTCAAGCCCGGGGCCTCCGTTTTGATGCAGGCAAAGAGCAAATATTCAGGTGAAACCTATCCAGCTTTGGTCAGTCAGCGCTATGGTTCCGGTCGCAGCATGGTTCTGGCAGTCGGAGATTTGTGGCGTTGGCAGATGCATGATCAAACTGATAGTGGCGATTTGGGCAAGGCTTGGCGTCAGATGATTCGTGGATTGATCGCTGATGTGCCAAGTCGTATCGACGTTGACTTGCAGCGCGAGCAAACTAAATCGGGATCAACCATGCGCATTCAGGTAGGGGTCAAGGATGAGAAATACTGGCCCATTGATAACGCAAACGTCCGATTGACAGTGAAGACTCTCACCGCAGGGGAAACCGGCAATGAGGCAGCTGAAAAATCAACAGATGGTATGCAGCGCAGCGAAGTCCAGCTGATCGCGGAGCCCAGCATGAAGGAACCTGGCTTGTATCAGGCTACTTACGTTCCGCGCCTTGAGGGTGGTTATCACATGGAAGTGGAAGTCACCGACGCCAACGGCGCTGTGATTGCTCGAGAGGAGGCAGGTTGGACCAATGATCCCAGCGCTGAAGAGTTTCAATCGTTGCTGCCTCATCACTCATGGATGGATGCAGTTGCCCAAAAAACCGGAGGCCGGGTTCTCAAGCGAAGCGAGTTAGATAGGTGGGCTGAGGGACTGCAGTTTGAAGCAGCACCTGTCATGGAAACAATCTCTGCCCCGATATGGCACACACCCTATTTATTCATAGCCTCATTGGGATTATTTGCTCTTGAGTGGTACATGCGCAGGAAGCGAGGTTTGGCTTGATGATGAAAACACGATCAATGTGCTGGAAGATAGGGCACATCCTCCGTGCTTCAACCTTCTTGCTGATGTCGTTGTTGCAATCCAATCTCGTACAAGGTGCAGGGCAAGGAGAGCCCGGAAATAATGCAGATCTGTTGATAGTGGTCGGGGCGGGTGGAGAAGCATCATATGGCGCAATGTTTGTAAAGTGGGCAACAATGCTGGAGGCGGTAGGCAAGGAAGCCCAAGCTAGAGTTGAGCTGCTTAGTTCCTTTGGTCCTGACTCTGCGGAGGGATCTCTCAAGGATCTCTTGAAGAAAAAAATTGAAGTATATTCCAAAGAAACTCAGGAGCCCCTCTGGATTGCTCTCATAGGTCATGGCACTTTCAATGGTCGAACTGCCAAGTTCAATCTCAAAGGACCTGACATTTCGAGTGAGGAACTGGCCTCATGGCTAAAGCCTTTGAAACGGCCTGTGGCAGTCATGAACACCTCCTCCGCTTCCGCGCCGTTTCTAAATGCACTCTCCGGACCCAATCGTGTCGTGCTTACTGCGACCCGAGACGGTTTTGAATTAAATTTTGCCCGTTTTGGGTCCTACCTTGTGAATGCATTTGGCAGTGAATCAGCGGATCTTGACAAAGACGGTCAAACGTCCTTGCTGGAAGCCTTTATCATGGCCTCAAGGCAAGTGGGAGAATTTTACGAAATCGAAGGTCGCCTTGCTTCGGAGCATGCGCTTCTTGATGACACAGGTGATCAAAAAGGTATCCCTGCTGATTGGTTCAAGGGGGTACGGCCAGTGAAAAAGGCTGAAGGAAGTAACCAGCCTGATGGTCGTATTGCATCCCAGTTTCACTTAATTGAAAATGAAATCGAAAGCCTTATGTCACCTGAGATCAAGCAGCAAAGAGATGTGCTTGAACAGGCTATCTTCGAATTGCGTGATCATCGTGAGGACATGGATGCAGAGGCTTACTACAAGCGCTTGGAAGCCTTATTGATCCCTTTTGCTGAACTTTACCAATCGCTGGATCCACATCAGGTTGAGATCAATAAGCAATAAAAGTTATCTCACATTTACCATCGAATGTTGGTCAGGTTGACGACTTCCAGCTCCCAACTCGCGAAAGTTTCGGCAAAGGTAAGGATTCCAAACGTGTCGAAATCATACCGGTTGCCCACCCCGTAGTTGCTGTCTGGAGCCACATTGAATGTGTAAGCTGCTCCTTCGACAAGTTTTCGCCTTTTTCCTGTTTCCAGGCTCAATGCTTGCAGTGAATTTGCATTTTCCGTTGGAGATGGGGGGCGTGTTTCCTGCCAGTGTCTGAATACGCCATGACTGTGTACCAGGCGACGCATCATTGGGTTTGGAATTCCCGAATGTTGATGTGCCCTGAAGACAGCTCTAACCTTGTTTTTGGATGAGGAGCCCTCCTTCAATACTTTACGGGTTAGTTCTTTTCCGTAAACCCACGCCCTCCCTGGAAAGATAGTCAAGTTGGCTTCTTCGCTGGTGATACTGAAATCGTTCCACATGAAACCAAGAATAGTCGGGGTGGTGGGGCTTGTAGGGATGAAATCCTTCCAATTGCTTTGTGCTATTCTATTCCCGTTGCTGCCCAAAATGGGAGTTAAATCCTTGTGAGTATCCAGAAAGGTCTTTTGTTTGATATCACCAAGTAAATGAAAGGCGACCGGAGTCGCGTGATCAAGCAGTGCGGCCGGAAGGTAGCCTGGTTCTATCCCTCCGTGATTGCATTGGATGTAATCATTTCCATGACCGGCGTATATGACGACCGGTAGAAAATCGTAGATGCGCGATAGTCGTTTAATTGGAAACTCAGGGCCATACTTGGAGGTTGCTTCCTTCAAGAAACCATAATTCATCGTCAATTGAATATCTTCATGATTGCCCCGCGCCATCCAGATTTGTCCGGGATTCTCGATACGCAATCGAAGCAGCACATACATGACCTCTACCCCATAGGCTCCCCGGTCGGTGTAATCACCAAGGAACATCATATTCAAATCAGGGTCAGTTGCCTTGAAACCGTCCAGAGAGCCCTCACGATTCAAATGTTTGAGCCACTCATTGACGGAGTGTAGATCTCCATGCAGATCTCCATGAAATAGAACTTTTGCTTCTCGATCAAAATTTAGTTTCTGAGCAAAAGGTTCGAATGGGATGCCTCCTTGCTCAAAATAAGCTTTGGATGTGTTGAAGAACGTTTCCTTTGATGGTTGGTCGCCCAGCCAGTTTGTTTTAACTGAAAGAGGGCCTGTCAGCTGCTGCTCAAAAAACTGGTCAAGCAGCCACTTGAATTCCTTCAGGTCCTTCAGTGGGAGTTGATCTTTGCTTGGAAGACGGCCATTGAGTTTTCTGTTCGCTGGCAAAAGATTGCACTTGTCAATCCAGTCATCAAAAGAGGTCAGCTCAACGGCATCGATTGCTTCAGGGGAATTGATGGCTTCAGGAAGAAGAATTTCTTCGGGCTGGGGTGAAGTCTGGATTTTACTTGAGCTCTGGCCGCATGAAATGTTCAGGCTGAGAAGGCTGGCAACGAGGATGGTTCTTATGACGCTCATGATTAAGATAGGCTTTTACAAACACGATGGATGATCAGCTTCCAATCGCCAAGCAATCGATATATTCTGAATATAAATAGATATGCAGTCAAGATTCCTGCCCGCACCTTGTCCTGTGACGATGACCAATCAAGGCATGCCGGATGTCCTTTGCGCATCCATTTCCGAACGTAGATTGGCATGCTCCATGATTTTTTCTTGGAGCAATTCGACTTGCACAAACCACGCGGTGAACGTAATGCATGGGTATGAAAACGCCTGCTGAGAAATACCGTATTGTAACCTGGGTCGCATTCATGGTCACTTTCGTGATGTCTTCGAGTGCTCTTTATGCCTCGGAATTCCATGACTTTGTGATAAGTGACACCAAGTTTGAGGCTCCCGTCTCCTGGGCAAAAATTAAACCTTCATCTTCGATGCGCAAAGCACAGTTTGCTGTCTCAAGGGATGGAATCAATGACAAAGGCGAGATTGTCTTCTTTTACTTTGGCCCTGGGGGAGCGGGGGGCACCAAGGCCAATGTACAGCGTTGGTATCGTCAATTCAAAGAGCCAGAAAACCAGTTGGGAGCCCAATCTGAGAAAATCACTGTGGGCGCCCACTCCGTTACTCTGGTGAAAGCCTCCGGTACTTTTTTAAGCGGTTCCCCGCTTGGCCCAAAAACGGCCAAGGCTGGCTATGCATTGTTGGGAGCAATCCTTGAGGCTCCCAAAGGTCATATTTTTATCAAGTTCACGGGACCGCTCGATTTGGTGATCGACACCGAGAAAGAGTTCAAAGAGATGTTGAAAAAAGCCAAAATATCGCGCTGAACTGCCACTATTCGTATCATAAAAGCATTTCAAACTTGCCTTTTTCGTTGGGATCTCAAAGATAACAGCCCTTATGAGTTCAGAAACAACAGAATCAACCGGAATGATTGACCTTCTGGCGTGGTTTGAAACCAACAAGCAGAAACTGGTGTCCGGCGGCGTGATCGTCCTCATCTTGGCTCTTGTTGGTTACTTTTTCAATTGGAAAACCACTCAGAGCGAATTAGATGCATCCGATGCGCTTTATAAAGTTCGTGTAGCTGCCAGCAAAGCGGAAGAAACGACCGTTGACCCTGCCAATTTGCTTAAAGTGGTTTCTGATCACTCCGGCACTGCTGCTTCGGGCCGTGCTTTGCTTTTTGCTGCCAATTCCTATTTCAACGAGGGGCAATATGCAGAAGCTCAAAAGCAGTTCGAATCTTTCCTGAGCGGGAATCCGGACAGCCCTCTTCGCAGCAGCGCAATGTATGGCGTGGCCGCTTCCAAAGATGCTCAGGGACAAACCTCCGACGCGATAGATGAATATCGCCGGGTGGCCAGTAACTTTGCGAACACATTTATCGCTTTTCAGGCGAAACTGGCATTGGCTGGCCTATACGAATCGCAGGACAAAGCCAAAGAAGCCTTGGGTGTGTATGATGAACTTTCATTACCGACGATTCCTGCTTCCTATAGCATGGAAGCTGATTCCCGACGTGAGACCCTGCTGAAAAAGCACCCTGAACTGGCTCCTGCCGAGGAAGTCGAAGCGACCATGAGTGCCGAGTAACAGCCTGGGTATCGATTTTGGATCACATGCGGTGGCGCTCCTTGAGCGGCCACCGTTTTTTTGTTAAACCAACTACCATGAGGAAGCACACCACTATTGAAGTTGCCGCTGCGTTGGTTTTCCGAAATGAAAAAATATTGATCGCTCGGCGGCCTTCAGGAGTGCACTTGGCAGGGTTATGGGAATTTCCAGGAGGAAAGCGTGAACAAGGGGAGTCCTTCGAATCATGCCTGCAGCGAGAAATTTGGGAAGAATTGGACTGTGGCATTGCAGTGGGCAGCTTAGTTTTCAAGAATGTTCATTCCTATCCGGAAAAGACCGTTGATATTCGTTTCTACCATTGTACATTGACTCAGGGAGAGCCCAGAGCGATCGAATGTGACGCGCTGGAATGGATCACTAAAGATCAAGTCGGAGATTACTCATTCCCTGAGGCAGACGTCGCGCTATTGGAGCATCTGGATCGCTGTCATGATCTATGGGCATGAGCCATATCAATTTTGCCTTTTCATCGATCTTTGCATCTCTCACGCTTGAACTCCACCCAACTTATTGTAGATGCGAAAACTTTCTAAATTAAATGCACTCATTTATCGAACTTGAATGCCCATTTTGCGGAGCGGAATGTGTGGTACCTGTAGACATGGTTGAGGGGGGGGCTGAACTTGTCTCTGATTGTGAAAACTGTTGCAGGCCTTTTCGCTTGCGCGCTTGCATGGAGCAGGGAGAGATCTCCGATTGGTCGGTTGATATTTAAACTCACGCACTTTTTCAGAAGGTGGTTTTTTGGGAGCTCACTTTGCAGTAGGACTGAACATCAAAAAATGGTAGTGATTGTCGGTGATGAAGATATTCACAGTGATCTTAATTGGAGTTATTGTTTCTTTTCAAAGCGCACTTGATGTTTCAGCTGATAATACTGAAACGGTGAAAGCTTTCATAGACGACCAGCAGCTGGGCTGGCGTGCATTGGAAAAAGGTGATTTCACCCACGTCAATAGCGCGAAAGATACATGGTCATGGAAGGAAGGGGTGCTTCACTGCACGGGAAAACCTGTAAGCGTTCTGCGAACTACCAAGCAGTATGAGAATTTTGAAATGGTGGTGGAGTGGAGTCATCAGAAATCTGCCGGCAATTCCGGTGTGTTTGTGTGGGTCACCCCTGAATCCATCAAAAACCTGACGGAAAAGGGGAAACCTGGATTGCCTGATGGCATCGAAGTTCAAATCCTCGATCATGGCTACACCGAGCGCGTTAAAGCAAATGGTGGTAAAACAGACTGGTTTGGGACTAATGGAGACGTTTTTCCTGTGCGTGTGAAGATGACCCCATTTCCTCCCGTCTCACCCAATGGACAGCGTAGCTTCCCGCGCAAGCATCTCGCAAAGGGTCATGGTGAATGGAATCATTACTACATACGCGCTATCAATGGCGAAGTGCGATTATGGGTGAATGGCGAAGAGGTTTCCGGTGGTACTGATTGTGATCCATCTCAAGGTTTTCTTTGCTTGGAGAGCGAAGGTTCTCCCATCATTTTTCGCAAACTGAGGATTCGTGAATTGCCTTGATCCCTCAGAGAGCCATCCCGACTGTGTCCGGAAACATCATCAGAATCATCGCGTTGCTTTCAGGTTGCCTCTCTGGTTGGGCGGCAGATCCTGTTTTCAACGTCAAGGGCTTCATGGGGCAATATTGCTATTCCTGTCATGGCGGGGATAAAGTCAAAGGTCAGGTTGATTTCTCCTTCCTCGAGGCCGATGATGCATTTGAGGCACATTTTGAGCTTTGGAAAACGGCAGCGGCCCTGATAAATGACAGGCAAATGCCTCCCGAGGATGCGGAGCAACCCTCGGACGAGGATCGCGTCCTTTTCGCTCAGTGGTATCAGGACAAGTTTGTGAATTCACTTGAAGCTCACCCGGGTTTCTTCAGATCACGACGGTTTTCAGCAGAAGAATATCGAAATACTTTACAGACTTTGTTTGGTTTCGATTTGGAGGTGCAAATTATCGAGGCACAGCAGACTGTGGTGGAACGTTCTCTGGTCATGAAACTGTTACCAACCGATCCTCCGGGGAAAAGCGGTTTCACCAACGACACACATAGAAACCCTCTGACCACTCTGATATGGAGTCAGTATTCCTATTTAACGGATACCGTCCTTGATCAATGGTTTGGTGCGCAGGATCTTGACACCTTCAGCCCCGATATTGACTCCAAAAAGGGCCAAGGCAGCCTACACAGGAAAGCAACCCAGTTGCTGGGTGAGTTCCTGCCACGCATTTTCCGGCGACCTTTGGAGCCTCAAGACCTAAAAGCAAGGTTGGAGCGAGTGAAATCTGCCAGGAACCCTTTTGCGGTTTTGAAACACGAAATGAAAGCAGCACTCATGTCGCCGGGCTTTCTTTATCGAGGGTTTCTAATGCGGCGCCAGCCCGGAATTCAGCAGCGTGTGGATGCCCATGAGTATGCTGAGCGACTTTCTTACTTTTTGTGGGGTGATATGCCCGATGCTGAACTGATGGATCTGGCTGTCGAGGGTATGGTGTTTGAATCCGACGTGATAGCAGAGCAATTAGATCGAATGCTGCAATCATCCAAGTCACGTTACCTTTCGGATAGTTTCGCATTCCAATGGTTTTCGCTGAGTGACATCGATGAAGGGGTTCGCCAGGTCCCGGTGCGCGAAGCCATGCGCAGTCAGATTCTTGACTTCATGCATTACCTTTTTACTGAAGATCGTCCCCTGATGGAATTGATTGATTCAGATGTCTCTTTCGTGAGTCCCCTGATTGCGAAACATTACGGTAAGGATCGCAATCAGTTGAAACCTTATCGCAAGCAAAAAGGCATTGAGCTGGAAATTGTGCCGACTCAGCGCATTCAACTGCAATACACAAAAGAGCGGGGTGGGTTATTGACTATGCCTGGTATTCTGGCCATGAACCGAGGGCCGGTAATTCGTGGAACGTGGATGCTGGAGCGAATCCTTGGTGAGCACTTGCCTGATCCTCCCATGGATGTTGGGCAGGTGCCCCCTCAACAACCTGGTGAAAACCTGAGCTTTCGTGAGCGATTTGAATTGCACCGCGATCAAGCATCTTGTGCTTTGTGCCACGACAAGATCGATCCACTTGGTTTTGCTGCAGAGGGATTTGATCGACAGGGAGCCTATATTCTGAAGGGTGAGAAAATGCTGCCAAACGGGGAAATCAGGTATCTGACCAACCAAGGGGAGCAGGTAGACACAACTGGGATCATGCCCAATGGAACAAAATTCACCGATTTTGATTCGCTGAAGCAAATCCTGCAAACGGAATACAGATCGCAGATTGTTCGCAATATTGTTGAGCGTACCTTGTCTTTTGCCTTGTGCCGTTCGCTGGAGCTTTATGATCAGCCAACGGTGAATTCCATAGTTTCAAATATGGAAGAAACAGATGGCACTTATCGTGATTTATTGCTAATGATCATCCGCAGTCTCCCGTTTCGTGAAACATTTGTGAGAGCTGAACCGTTATGAAATATCGAATTCATAGACGAACTTTTTTAAGAGGGGCAGCAGGTGCGTTGTTACCGTTGCCTTGGCTGAATCTTATGGAAGCGTCGGTCAAAACTCGTTCTCAAGCATCACCTCCGTTACGTTTCATGACCCTCTTCAAGCCGAATGGAGTGCATCCTCCGTCGTGGAATATCAATGGAGGCTCTGAGTTTGATTTCCGAATGTCGCCTTTGATGAAGCCGTTCGAGAAGCATAGAGATGATCTGCTGATCCTGGATAACATGGGAGACTTTGGTTTCTCGTCCCATGCAAGTTCAACAAGACGTTTTTTATCGGGTCATCATGAAAACAAAGCATCGGCCTCCATTGATCAATTAATTGCAGATAAAATTGGCAATGAGACCCCTCATCGTTCTCTTGAGTTGACGACTGAAGGGCTGTTTCCGAGCCAAATCGGTTGCAGTTATATCTCCTATGATCACAAAGGGCAGCCCATACCACGTGAAAGCGATCCACAATTGGTCTTTGATCGATTATTTCGCAACCCGATGCAGCACCCCGAAAAGCGGCGCCATATGTCGAGTCTTCTTGATCGTGTTCGAGAGGATACGAACGCATTGAATCGTCGCACCGGATACGAAGATAAGCAGGTGTTGGATGCTTATCTTACCGTTGTTCGAGAAACTGAGAAAAGGTTGGAAAACCTTGAGAATTCCGTCATTCCTGCTGTTGAGGTATCGGACTCGCAAAGACCGCCAAGGGCCTTGAATTTGAATGAGCAGGTTGAATCCATGATCGATTTGATTTCATTGGCACTCTGGACTGATTCTACACGCTGTATCAGCTACATGCTGGGAAACAGTAACAGTCGCATGATTTTTGATTTCCTGGGGATCAAGGAACAACACCATTATCTATCTCATTTCTTTCGCAATTTCAGTCGATCCAATATTGATGCCCTCTTGAAGATCAGTCTCTGGCACATGGAGAAATTTGATTATTTGCTTAACAGGCTCAAGTCCTATCAGGATCAGCATGGAAGTCTTCTTGATCACACCATGGTGATCTTCGGTTCAGGAATGGGGCATAGTGATAATCACACGGTCAAACGTATTCCCATGATATTAGCTGGAGGCAAAGGTCGTATCAAAACCGGTCGATACGTTCGATATGCCGAAAATCAGGAATTGAGTCGATTGCATCTCGCATTGATGCAGCAATTTGGTGTGTCGCCGTCTGAATACGCCGGTGTCCAAACGCCGTTGCCGGGATTGGATGACTCATCGTATGAGGCCTATCAGGAGCAGCCCTTTCAAAGCTGGGTGAAAAGCGACGTGAATAGCGTGATTGTTCAGGGGCGTTTGCGATTGTCTGAGGACCTCAATGAAGCAAGGATATTTTATATGGATGTTGATAAGCATCCTTCGATACGGATCGATGTATCGTTTCGCGATTTCCATCATTTCAATTTGGCATATCATTGCGGTACGCCGATCACTTTATCGGGGAAAGCCGAGGATCGTGACGGACGTATTACGATCACCAAGATTAAGTCGCTGCAATCTCTGTATGGAAAAATGCCGGATAGCTTAAACGGCTAGAATCGCTGACCATTACATCAGCGCCTTTTTGGCGGAGCGTTTGGCGTAAACGCGCTGTCAAATCAACTGCCAAGGGGCATATTTACAATCAAGAGTAGCCTTGTTTTTCTGGTGTTTATTTGAGTTATGTTTTTTGGACTGATTGGAAGGGGCCTTCAATAGACGGGAATGCTTTTTCAAATCAAGACGTTCAATCCTCATGTGTGTGCTACTTCTTTGTTCGCATAGGTTGAATGAACGGTAATTTTAAAATTCCACCTCAGAGTTTTTTTATCGCGAAGCCTGAGCAAGACATTCAGCCACATCTCCTGAACAACGAACAGCGCGCTGTTCGTTGTTCAGGAGATGTGGCTGAATGTCTTGCTCAGGCTTCGCGATAAAAAAACTCTGAGGTGG
>JBDQII010000070.1:0-15219 GCA_040264395.1 Verrucomicrobiota bacterium | reverse complement strand
TGGAGAGAGCTGCGCGGATAGGGGGCAGTGGCAATAGCTTTAAAGTAGCCTCTGTGACAATGCCCAGTAATCCTTCCGACCCTACAAAGATCCTGTGCAGATCAAAGCCAGTTTTATTTTTGTGCGTGCGGCCTCCTGTTTGGACGACGGTGCCGTCAGCCAGAACTACCTCGGCTCCCAGAAGGTAATCACGCGTTACTCCATATTTCAAACATCTGGGGCCTCCAGCATTGGTGGCGACATTACCACCGATGCTGCAATGGGCCCTGCTGGCGGGATCCGGCGGATAGAACATTCCTTTTGCTTCCGTTGCTTGTTGAAGCTCCGCGGTAATGACTCCTGCCTGCACCACGGCAACAAAATCCTGAGCATGTATTTGACGGATCCTTTTCATTCTCTCCAATGAAAGGACAATTCCGTTTCGGACAGGGACACAGCCTCCTACGTAGCCGTGGCCTGCACCTCGTGCAGTCACTGGAATGGAATGTTGGTTTGCCCAGGAGAGGACTTTGGAAACCGATGCCGTTGTTCGGGGCAAGGCAACCGCTTCAGGTGCGGCAACAGCAAACCATTTATCACCCGAATAAGCTTCCAGCGATTTTTCGTCTGTCCTGAGTTCCCCTTGTTTTAGAAGTGAAGCGAGTTGATTCCAGTCTTTCTTTTTCATTCCTCTTTGGAAGGAGCATCTTCAGGAGTGGCTTCCTTGAGCAAGTTTTCTGTCAATTCCCTGGCCAGCTTGAATTCCTCCTCGGGAACCTTGACACGAATGCCACCTGTTGACATGGAATATCCTTCCATGCTCATCGAAGCAATTTCATCGGTGACAAAAGAGTTAAAGCCCGCCGTTTCCAGGCGCGATTTTATCATTTGAGCCTCTGCAGCACTGAAGCTTTTAAAAACGGTTTTGTGATTCATGGATTACATAACGCCATCTGCATTGGCACTCTTTGCAAATGAATAGGTGATCACATGCGGAATCCTGAGCCAAGTCGCCCGGCCATCTTGCCAGCCATCTTTCCTCCCATCTTGCCCATCATTTTCTGCATTTTACCCATTTTACGCATCATCTTCTGCATCTGTCCGAATCGGGTCATCAAATTATTCAGTTCAGCGACACGCACTCCACTTCCCGCGGCGATGCGTTGACGGCGTCTGGCATTGAGGATTTGAGGACGTTTGCGTTCCTCGGGAGTCATGCCGCAGATCATGGCCTCCATTCTCTTGAATTCTTTTTCGTGCTTGGATAGATCCGCGCCGCCCACCATATCGGTTCCTCCCGGGAGCATTTTGACAATCGATTCAAGAGGGCCAAGTCGTTTCATTTGACGAAGCTGGTCCAGGAAATCATCGAGCGTGAAGACCCCTTTACGCATTTTTTCCTCAAGCCTCTTCGCCTCATCCATATCGACATTTTCAGCCGCCTTTTCAACCAGACTGACAACATCCCCCATTCCCAGAATACGGGTTGCCATGCGTTCCGGATGGAATGGTTCGAAATCTTCCAGCTTCTCTCCTGCGCCCGCAAACTTGATAGGTTTGCCAGTTACGGATTTCAAACTTAGGGCAGCACCCCCTCGCGCGTCGCCGTCCAGTTTGGTAAGGATGGCTCCTGAAATGGACAAGGCTTCATCGAAATGAGTGGCGACATTGACTGCTTCCTGGCCTGTAGCGGCATCCAGAACCAGCAGGATTTCCTGTGGCTGGATTTTATCTCTCAGACTAACGAGTTCCTGGACGAGCACTTCGTCAATCTGCAGGCGGCCTGCGGTATCAAAAATCAATACATCACACTCTTGAGCGGCGGCTTCTTTTTTGGCGACTTCGGCAATTTTCAGCACGTCCTTTTCGCCATGGCAGACGATGGTGGGTATATTCATCTGCTTGCCAAGCGTTTCGAGCTGGTTCATTGCGGCAGGTCGATAAACGTCAGCAGCCACCAGGATGGGTTTTCTGCCTTGCTTCATGAGCCATTTAGCAAGTTTGCCGCTCGAGGTAGTTTTACCTGCACCGTGCAGTCCGACCATCATCATGCAGGATGGTGATTCCTTCAGTTCAAGTTCTGCGTTCTGCGATCCCAGTAAATCAACCAGCTCATCATTGATGATCTTGATGATTTGTTGGCCCGGGTGAATGCTTTGAATGACTTTTTGTCCAATGGCTTTTTCTTTGATGTTCTCTATGAACTTCTTGGCCACCTTGAAATTGACATCGGCATCCAGCAGCGCCAGACGCACCTCACGCAAGGACTCCGTAACATTGGATTCACTTATCTTGCCCAACCCTCTCAGATCCTTGAAAACACTCTGCAACTTGCCGGATAACGACTCAAACATATCCCCAACCTACGAGAAAGGCTCTGGCATGACAAGCTGCTTGCGTGGGAGATTGTCCAAATTTATGGGTTTCATTCTGGTAGCTATTCTTTAACGTTCAAATACTTTATCGCGATGAGGAAAATGATAACCATGAAAAGCAGCAAAGCCCTCGTGACACTGATCGTTTTTTTGATGCCTCTGATGGGACTGATTTCTGCAGATCAAGTTTCCTTTTCAAGGGATGTATTGCCAATTTTATCCGAGAATTGCTTCTATTGTCACGGGCCCGATGAAGACCATCGCAAAGCTGGGCTGAGATTGGATGTTGAAACATCTGCATTGGCTCTGGTAGACGGAGAAGCTGCCGTCAAACCGGGCAAGCCGAAGGAAAGCCTGGTGATCAAGCGTGTGTTTTCGAAAGATCCCGATGAAATCATGCCGCCACCCGATTCCCTCAAGGAACTCAGCCCGGAGGAACAGCAGACCCTGCAACAATGGATCGCGGCGGGGGCTCCATGGGGCAAGCACTGGGCTTTTGAGCCACCTACGAAATCCGAGATACCAATAAGCGGATCTCACCCCATTGATTATTTCATCCAGCAACGGCTCGGACTTGAAGGATGGACGCTTGCAGAGGAAGCGCCGCGACACACACTGCTTCGACGCCTTTCATTCGACCTTACCGGCTTGCCACCTTCCCACGCAGAAGTGAAGGATTTCGAAAGAGATCCATCACCGGATGCCCATTTTCGTCAGGTAGAACGGCTTTTGCGTTCACCTCACCATGGTGAGCGCATGGCGATGTGGTGGCTGGATGCAGCCCGGTATGCGGATACGGATGGTTTTCAGGGCGATGCTACTCGAGCGAACTGGCCCTGGCGCGATTGGGTGGTGCAGGCGTTCAATGAAAACATGCCATTCGATCAATTCACGCTGGAACAATTTGCGGGTGATTTACTTCCTGATGCCACCACGGAACAAATCCTTGCCACAAGCTTTCATCGGAATCACATGACCAATGGGGAAGGGGGGCGTGATCCTGAGGAATCAAGGATTGATTATGTCATCGATCGTGTAAACACGGTTGGTACGATATGGATGGGGATGACGGTCGGCTGTGCGCAGTGTCATTCCCACAAATTCGACCCACTTTCTCACAAGGAATACTACCAGCTAAATGCCTACTTCAACAACATCGATGAGGATGGCCGAGCTGGATCTGGTGCCAAGCCTTTCCTGAATTACAAATCGCCTCTCGGTGAGGCTCATTTGAAGGCAGGGGAACGCCAGATAACGCAAGCCCGTCGGCAGCTGGATCATTTTGTCAAGCGAGTTCAACCTGAGTTTGAAGCATGGCTGAGTCTCGCCAGAGAGGAAGTGTCCAACGGTTTTACGGGGTGGCATCCATTGAAGCCTGAACAAATCGAATCAGTAGAAGGTAGTGAATTCGTCATCAACAACGGGCATATCGTCACGGTCAAGGGACCGAATCCTCGGCAGGATGATTATCATCTGCAATCAAAACCAAGTTTAAGCAGAGTGACCGGCATTCGTTTGGAAGTTTTTTCAGATCCCAGTCACACCAAAGGCAGATATGGACGCGGGGTCAGTGGCGAGTTTATTTTAACAAACGTCAAACTGCTTTTAGTCAAAGAAGGCAGTCAAGTGCTGCGCGAAATTCCACTGGTAAAAGCGATTGCCGATTTTGAAGCGAAACCCGCAGGGGGAGAAAAATACGGCAAGGTCAAGGATACCCTGGACGATGATCCTCGCAATGGCTGGTCCACCCGTGGTGATGAGTTGAGTCCCAGCCGTATCGCTGTTTTTGCTTTGGAAGAGCCGCTTCAACTTGCAGAGGACGAATGTTTGGATTTTGTCATGATGCACCGTTCGACTCTTGGCGATGCCAACATGGGGCGGTTTCGGGTTTCCATTTCCGATCAGCCCGGTGAGGCGGTTCGCCGTTTTGGCCCGATGCCGCTCGCACAATTAGCTTCCATTGTGAACGGGGAGGGAGGTGCTGTGACTCTCGATTTACGTCGTCAATTAGAGCAACAATTCCTCGAGGATCATCCTTCTTATCAGAAAGAGAAAGTGCGGTTTGAGCGAATGAAGGCGCATTTCGACGAGTTAAAGCAAGCCATTGCTTCGCAGAAGGTGATGGTTCTGGGAGAAAGAGAAAAGACCAGAGAAACACATGTGCTTGTTCGAGGCGTCTGGGACAATAAAGGGGAGGTCGTGCAACCAGGGCTGCCAGCCGCCATCCGGGGTGGTGCGTCCAAAGAGGCAGGCACACGTCGAGAACTGGCTGAGTGGCTTGTTTCGCGTGAAAACCCCTTGACGTCACGAGTGATTGTGAATCATCTCTGGCAGCTCGTTTTCGGGGCTGGACTGGTGAGGACGCCTGATGATTTTGGATTACAGGGAGAACAACCGACACACCCGGATTTGTTGGATTGGCTAGCGGTGGAGTTGATGGAAAGTGGGTGGGATGTTCGCCACATGCTGCGGCTCATGGTGACGAGTCAAACTTATCAGCAAAGCAGTCACGTGGTTCCTGATTTGTTCGAACGAGATCCTTACAATCGACTCTGGGCACGAGCTTCGAGGCATCGGCTTCCGAGTTGGATGCTTCACGATGCGGTTCTTAAAACCAGTGGTTTGCTCAATCCGATTTTAGGTGGCCCTTCTGTCAGGCCGTTCCAACCTGTGGGGATATGGCAGGATATATTCATGGGGCGCTTTACCTACCGACCCAGCCCCGGTTCAGCGCGTTACCGAAGGATGTTGTATTCCTTCTGGAGGCGAACAAGTGCGCCTGCGTTTTTATTTGATCAGGCCCAGCGTCGTGTCTGTGAAGTCCGGACACGGCTTACCAATACACCGCTTCAAGCGCTGACTCTTTTGAATGATGAAGCCATCCTGGAAGCTGCTCATGCGCTTTCGGGTCGATTTCTTCTGGAGGGCAAAAACGAGGAAGAATGTCTGCGTTTGATTGGACAAGAAATTCTTTGCCGTGATCCTCATGACCAGGAGTGGGGGATTATCCTTTCCAAATGGAAAGAAGCCAGAAAGCATTATTCTGGTAACCCCGATGAAGCCCGCTCTTTGTTGACTATCGGTCAACAAATTCCCATTTCATCGTTGGATGCGGTGGAGCATGCTTCCATGATGTGGGTGGCGAACATGATCTTTAATCTGGATGAGGCAATCACACATGAGTAGTCAAGAGAACATGCAGGCTGCACGCAAGTTGGACATTACGAGACGTTTTTTTCTCGGTAAATGCACGGGTATAGGCCTTGGGGCCATGGCGCTGGCGGATTTATTGAAATCAGGAGCCAAGCTCAATGCATCGACAACCGACCCAAAGCTTCATCCAGCGATTGGCCAATTAGCGCCTCGGGCCAAACGAGTCATTTTTTTAACCCAGTCGGGTGGGCCTTCTCAGATTGAACTCTTTGATCATAAACCCGGCTTGAAAAAGTGGGCCGGCAAGGAATTGCCTGAGAGCGTTCGCCAAGGGCAGCGATTGACGACGATGACGTCGAATCAGAAGCAATTGGTCATGCCCTCCCGCACTTCCTTCGAGCGATGCGGGCAGAGTGGGGCAACGATTGGTGAGTGGATGCCGCATCTTAAAAAAGTGGCGGATGAACTTTGCTTTATCAAATCGATGACTACCCATGAGATTAATCATGCACCTGCCATGACTCATTTTTTGACCGGTCATCAAATTCCTGGTCGTCCGAGTATGGGCGGTTGGGTGAGTTATGGGCTGGGAAGTGATAACAAGGATCTACCTGATTTCCTGGTTCTGCTTTCGAAGATGCGGCGCCCGACAGATCAGCCTCTCTACGATCATTATTGGGGGAGTGGTTTTCTTCCCTCCAGGTATCAGGGAGTCAAGTTGCGCAACTCAGGGGATCCCGTACTCTATCTCAAGGATCCAGAAGGATTGCCTCGCCATCTGCGCCGCAGCATGTTGGATGGTTTATCTGAATTGAACAGCATGCGTCTGGCTGAAACCGGAGACCCGGAGATTACGACTCGAATCCGGCAATACGAAATGGCTTACCGCATGCAGTCGAGTATTCCTGGATTAACGGATCTTAGTGACGAACCTGAATCGACTTTTGAGTTATACGGTCCTGATTCAAGACGTCCGGGAAGTTATGCTGCAAATTGTATTCTTGCCCGTCGCTTGGCGGAGCGTAATGTGAGGTTTACTCAATTGTTTCATCCTGATTGGGACCATCATAGTCGCTTGAGTTCATGGTGCGTTGCTCGTTGTCGAGACACCGACCAGGCAAGTGCCGCACTCATTCAAGACCTGAAACAGCGAGGGCTTTTGGATGACACCCTGGTCATATGGGGCGGGGAGTTTGGGCGCGGTGTTGCAGGACAGGGGAAATGGGACAGTCCCGAAGGCGGGCGAGATCATCATCCTCGTTGTTTTACCATGTGGATGGCAGGTGGCGGCATCAAACCCGGGATGACCTGGGGAGAAACGGACGATTTCAGTTACAATGTGGCTCGCGACGCGGTGCACGTAAATGACCTTCATGCCACCGTGCTCCACCTCCTGGGAATCGATCATCAACAGTTTACTTATCGATTTCAGGGATTGGATTTTCGATTGACTGGTGTGGAAGAATCCAAAGTGGTTCAAAGCCTTCTGGCGTGAGGGAGGAGGAGTTAAAGATTTCTGCCAGGCAGCGTTTTGGTGCATCTGATTAGAGAGAGCAGATGCCTTCTGTGCCTGTCTGATTGCGGAGGCTGGTCTTTCCGGTCAGATTATGCTCCACAGTTTTCAATTCACCCCATTGTATCTGCCTTCGCCTCATACTGAATGATTCTCTTCACTGTGAGGCAGCGCAATTTAATATTGTCTGTTTGACAGCCTTCGTGAATGGTTGAAGATCTTATGGTGACTGACACAATAAAGGGGATCATCTTTGATCTGGATGGCACATTGATTGACTCTCTGGCGGATATTGCAACCGCAGCAAACGCTGTCTTGGAACAGTTTGGTTTTGCGGTTCATCCTATTCAAGACTACCGCATTTTTGTGGGAGATGGTGTCAATGTCCTGATGGAACGCATTGTTCCCGGCCAGGAATTGACGGATGAATTCAAGATGAAGTTCCTCCTAGCCTGGAAAAAGGAATACTCGAAACAATGGAATGTCCAGACCCGTCCCTATGATGGCATCCTGGACCTGGTAAACGAACTCAAAAAAGGAGACTACCGGCTGGGAGTGCTTTCCAATAAACCTCAGGAATTTACGCAGGCTTGTGTGGCCGAGTTTTTTGAGTCTGACTTGATGAAGCCTGTCTGGGGGCTTTGCGAGGATCGCCCCAAAAAGCCAGATCCAAAAGGGGCTCTTGAAATGGCCTCAGAGTGGGGGGTAGCACCGGAAGAAATACTTTATGTCGGAGATACGAGTACGGACATGCAGACAGCGGTCAACGCCGGGATGTGGCCACTTGGTGTTTCCTGGGGCTTTCGTTCCAAAGAAGAACTGTTGGTTCACGGCGCTCGTTCCATCATTGATCACCCCATGGATTTAATGAAAATTGTGTCATAAATCGAAAGCGGTGGTTGACACAGGGGAGGAAAGTCGATTTGAATCGCTGCCCAATTCCAACAAACACTTCCACACGCATTGTTTTGTGGATGATAAATCAAAATCTTGAAGCGCGCGCGAAAAGTGCTTAGTTAAAAACTGTGGCCATTGAAGAGAACAAAGAACGCAAGCCCTTGAAAATGGTGCAGTGCGGTGGGTGTGGAGCCAAGGTGTTTATCCCTGGCGATCTTGAGCCGCTTGCCACGACACCGTGTTCCAAGTGTGAGAGCCCCATCATGATGCCCATGATGATGCGGCAATTCAATCTCCTGCGTCCCATTGCAGAAGGTGGCATGGGAATTGTTTATCGGGCCTTCGACACCACTCTGGAGAGGGAAGTCGCGGTTAAGCTGATGAAGGCTGAACTTGCCGATGACAAGGAAGTGCTTGAGGGGTTCTACCGTGAAGCGCGCGCCTGCGCCTGCCTGAATCACTCCAATATCATACATATCTATGCCTTCGACGAATTAGAAGGAATGCGTTACCTTGTGATGGAGGTTGCTGACAATGGTAGTCTGGATGGACGCATTGAAGACAATGGCGTGATCGATGAATTACTGACCCTTGATGTGGGTATCAAAATGTCATCGGCTCTTGAATCAGCTCTTGCGCAAAACCTTCTGCACCGCGATCTGAAGCCTGCGAACATTCTTTTCAATAAAGAAAATGAGCCCAAACTTGTGGATTTTGGACTTGCGGTGAATGCTGATGCGGATCAAGACGTACACGGTACGGTTTGGGGTACTCCCTACTACATTGCTCCTGAAAAAGTGAAGCGAGAAGGCGAAACATTCCTGTCCGACATGTATAGCCTGGCAGGGACGCTTTATCATGCATTGACCGGGCACGTTCCTTTTGAAGCGCCCAGTATTGAGGAAGTGGTCGCAGCACATGTTCACACGGATTTGACGCCTCCGAACCATGTGGTGCAGACGATTTCTCAGCCAACCAGCGACGCCATTTATCGGGCGATGGCCAAAGAGCCTTCACATCGATACCAAAGTTATGGTGAGTTTATCATGGCTTTGGAAAATGCGCGAAGTCAGCTACTAGTTAACCAGATGAGATCTGGGGTGGCTGCAGCTGCTCCTCCCTCAGAAGCGAGTGGTAAAGGCTGGTTTCGTCGCTAATGCTGGATATCATTCGACGTTGGTGACACTGACCCTATCCTCATCATCTTGATCCCGAGACTGCTCTTCTTTTGCAGCGAACGCCTTTCTATTCATCTATAGCTGCGATGAATCGACCACCTTTGCTTGCCTTGCCCGAATGCGAGCTTGCCTTGACTGGTTTGTTGATGGTTTAATGATAACTTACTCATTTCGATTCGCACGGTGAATGAGAAATTGCAGTTCAACGATCAATCAGATTTTTATGGCTACGGCAAATGATTTAAGAAAGGGACAGGCGATCAGCTATAACGGAGACGTTTGCGTGATTTTGGAAATGCAGCACCGCACTCCTGGTAACTTGCGAGCTTTTGTGCAAGTTATTATGCGAAGCATCAAGACAGGCAAATCTTCTGATGTCCGTTTCAGCTCCACCGAAAAGGTAGAAATCATTCCATTGTTCAACAAGAAGATGGAATTCAGTTACAAGGATCAGCAAGACTTCGTTTTCTGTGACCCCGAGACTTATGAGATGGTAACGATTACCCCTGAGATTGTGGGTGACGCGAAAAACTATCTGACTGAAAACGGTCAGGTGAACGTGACCTTTGTGGAAGAACGTGCCGTTTTGGTCGAAATTCCTGCGAGTGTGATTTTGACCGTTTCGGAAGCCCCTGAGGGCATTAAAGGTGATTCAGCGAACAACGTTCAAAAGCCGATCACGCTGGAGACAGGAATTTCCATTCAAGCACCCTTGTTCATCAAGACAGGTGAAAAAATCCGTGTTGATACTCGCACCGGCAAATACATGGAACGTGCCTGACCCAGATCTGGCAGCTGCCTGTGCGCCAGCATGATTCCTTTCTGAACGGTTTCCCTTTTGCTTGTTGGAATCTACCTCAATCCCGGTTGAGAAGGTTAGGTCGCGGTTTATATTTTTTGCTTAGTGCAAGTGATTCAGGCAAGGAGAGAATACCTCCCGTGCAGGTCGGATTGGCCAGCGAGGCAGCCGCTGCACAGACGCCTACTTTGAGAGAGCGTTGAATTTCCCAGCCTTCATGGAGTCCGAAGAGTACACCGGCACAAAAGGCATCACCCGCACCTGCCGCACCTGCAATGTATTTCTGAGGCAGTTTGAGGGAAGATTGCCAGAAATCCTGTCCATCCAGTGTCCGCGCAAATGCGCCTTCGGGGAAATGGATGACCACCAGTTCTCTAATTCCGCATTGAAGGAGTGATCCGGAAGCATGACGCAAAGCAACGGTATCGAGCTTGCCGTCATCAGTGCGAATCTTGAATCCCGTTGTTCTTCCTGCTTCAAATTCATTGAGGACACAGTAATCCGTGTGCTTGAGTGCGGGTTTGACTATTTTTGCAAATCGATCACTGTCTTCGCTGACCACATCGACAGATGTTTTCAATCCGGCAGCTTGTGCAGTTGCCAATATTTTGGCGGCGCAGGTCCCAAACCTCTTATCAGGGCCATCCATCGCGTCGAGCAATAACAAGTATCCCAGATGGAAAATTTTAGCGGAGGTGGCTTCGAAATCGATTTCTTCACCTTTCCACAGAGCATTGGTGCCGCGATAATGAAAGAAGGTTCGTTGTCCTGTTTTTACCTCGGTCATCACATCGGTATAAGAAGTGTCTGCTTCTTTGGATGAACTCAAATGTTTGGTTTGAATCTTATGCTTTTTGCAGTCCGCAATAATGCAATCACCCAGAGCGTCCTTGCCCACAAGCCCAGCTGCATGTAATGGAAATTTGGCACCCAGCTTAGCCAGATCAACAAGGATGTTATAAGGTGAGCCGCCTGTGCCTTGAGACTGCATGCTGATATTGGCCAATGATTCTTTCTGCGGGAAAACATCAATCATTTTAACCTGATCGATGATCCAGTTTCCTCCAGCGAGGATACCCTTTCGCGTCTTTTTCCTTGTTGCCATTTTATGCCTGCAATGTGTGATTAGATGGTCTCATGAAGCACCTTGGATGAACCTGTCCATAATGAAACGGCAGTTTGGGTGCTAACAATACATCGCATCGTAAGAAGAATTTTGTGAATCCACCAGAGAAAAGAATGTTCTCCATTAACAGGGCCACCAAGGTGCCCTCAATCAATCTCAGGTCCTATTTGTTTTCACAGGGTTTTCATTTTCTTGCCTTCGTAATCATTTCCATTCGCCTGCCCAATGCCTGATGAAAAAATCTTCATGAAGTGGGGCTGATGGGGCAAAGTAAAAAAAGAGTCCTTTATGCAGGAGTTGTCTACTTCACCTGCTTCTTAAGCTCCGGCTGCTCCTGTATCTGCAGGATTAGAGTGGGTATTTTGAATGTTTTGTATGAGTCTGAGTATCAGTTCGAGGCTTTATTTCACATATTTGATTCTTGAATACCCTCACGATAGCTCCGGCTGTAAAAATCCGGGTAATTCAGGCACGGCAATGCTTACGATTGTCATGAGGCGATCAATGGTTTAGCCTCCCGTGCATGGCACATCGAATTTGGCTTTTTTCATCGATCCTTTTTCTTGTCTGCTCGCTGGCCCTTTTGGGCGAGGAGACGAAAAGTTCTGCGCGTATTTTGAAAGTGCTTCCTCACCTGTTGGATGCAAATGGAAAACATGCTTTATCACCGAGCCTCTTTGAGCGTGATGCTTATCAAACGCATCTCAAAAGTCATCCGGAAGAAGTTTCAACTTTACGGTTGGATGTTAACTGGATATTGCGGGAGAGATTTGATGTACCTCTCGAATTACGAGTTGAAGTAAGATTTGGAAGCGGTAACTCCATTCAGACACTGAAAGCCAAAACGTCGTTGCGCCCCAAAAAACTCCGAAAGCGTGGCTGGACCTCTGTTCAGTTAAAAAAAGAAGAATACGATGCTTCTGCCAATCTCATCGCATGGCGTGTCACGGTCTGGAATGGGGCACATCAGATCGCATCGCAAAAAAGTTTCCTCTGGTGAATCTCGTCTAGATGCCAAGTGCCTGTATGTGGCTGGAATATATCGGTAATGTTCTTTCGAGTCATTGAACTCGAAGCTCTTCAAACACGCTATTCGGTAATTCTGAGATGAATCGAGATGGGGTCTGCATGAAATCACCAGCCCCTCGTTGCGCAAATCGCATCAAGGGATAGCAAAGGTAAAGCTCGTCCATTGCCCGAGTGGCCGCGACGTAAAAGAGGCGGCGCTCTTCCTCTTCCGTATCCTGATTCTCCGTTGATCGTTCGGACGGAAATAACCCCTCACACAGCATAATGACGAAAACCACTTTAAACTCAAGTCCCTTGGCCTGATGTATCGTGGATAATTTGATACGTTCCTCATCGGCTGTCGTATCCTGCTGGTTGTTGGGAGTCATATCAGTTTCCAGCGCAAGCTGAGTCAGAAAGGATTCCGGTGTCTCGAATTGTTGCGCATATGCGGCCAACTGTTCAAGGTCCTCCAGCCGATTGCGATAGTTTGCGTATTCCTCCTTCAGATAATCTTCGTAGCCCGCGTCGAGTACATGGCGAATCATCAGGGGGACGCTTTTGCGTATCCCGGGATCTTCCATTTGTTCGATAGTGGCGTGAAATTGCTCGAAAGCATCTTTGGATTTTCTAGGAACGTTTGTTGTGCATGCAGTCAGCCCCGGAACCAAAGAAAGTCTGGGCGTCCAATTGGGATCGCTCTCCTGCGAATCGCTGTTGGCTGGAACTTGATTACCTTGGGCATTTAACAGGCCGGATTGAAAATGTTGCCAAAGTTTTTCGGCGCTTTTGATTCCAATGCCGGGCATCATTTTGATGATACGTTTGAATGACAATTCATCCCCAGGATTCACGAGGAGTTTGATGTAAGCTGCGACGTCCTTCACATGGGCTTGTTCAAAGAAGCGGATGCCACTGGTAATAGAAAATGGAATGTTCCGGCTAGTGAGTTCCATTTGCAATTCCATCGCGTGAAAATGAGAGCGGTAGAGGATGGCCATTTCGTTCAGCTCAATGCCCTCATCTCTCAATTCCAGCGCTTTTTGAGCTACGAACATTGCCTGTTCATGAGCGTCATTGGTGACGACTACCACGGGTTCAGGTCCTGTTGGTCGGGCGGGTTCGAGTTGTTTTTCGAATTGCTGATCGTTTGATCCTATGACCGCATTTGCAAAACTCAATATCTGAGGTGTGCTACGGTAATTTGTCTCTATCTTGTGAATCGTGGCGTCTTTATAGCGTTTTGGAAATTCGAATATATTGGCAAAATGTGCGCCACGCCAGGAATAGATGCTTTGTGAGTCATCGCCCACGACCATGACATTCTGATGACGGGCACCCATCAGGTCCACGAGGTCGCTTTGGATACGGTTGGTATCCTGATACTCGTCCACCAGGACAAACTGGAATTGCCGTTGGTATTGTTCCAGGACGCTCTCGTTCCGACGCAACATATCCAGCCATAAAACCAGAAGATCATCGAAGTCCATCATGTTGTTTGAGCGTTTCCGTTTCTGGTAAAGCTTCATCACCATTTCCATTTGTTCGGTGAGGTGTGCAAAGTAGGGGAACTGTCGTTCCAACAGCGTTTCCATCTTACACTGTTTATTTGCAACCAGTGAAAAAATGTCCGCCAGCACTTTTGCCTTTGGAAATCGAGTCGCTTTGATGTCGATCTTGGCTTCACCTACGCAAGCACTCATGAGATCAGTGGCATCTTCTCGATCCATGATCGTGAAATCCTGCTTAAATCCAATGCAATCAGCGTGGCGACGCAACATTCTGGCTCCAATGGAATGGAAAGTTCCCCCCCAGACAACGTAGGCTTCGTTGCCGAGTAAGTCACCGACACGCTCCATCATTTCGCGTGCCGCCTTGTTGGTGAAAGTAAGGAGAAGGATTCGGTCGGCGGGAATACCTTGCTCCAGCAAGTAAGCGACCCTGTAAGTCAGCGTGCGGGTCTTACCGGCACCTGCACCTGCGATTACCAGGGCAGGGCCCTTTGGGGAAGTGACTGCGGCGTATTGTTGGTCATTCAACTCACCACGATAATCGATTCGCAATTCCACATCTGATTTGACGATATTTCGTTGCAACTGGTATTCCTTTGCCATAAACGCAGGGATTGTGCATGGGAACTTCAAATGCGGCAAAGCAAATTGGTGGATTGTGGGTCTTTCGGACTCATCTCCGACAGGGGAAAACAGACATGCCCTGATTGCATTCGTCCATCTTGTGTGGTCCATTGTTTCCAGGAAATGAGATCATTCAAGCAAAAGCGCCTTCAGTGGAGCAGGTAAAACCAACACGCTTCGTTTCTGTTCCAGGTTGTCATGATCTGCCTTTTGTCGCATCATGCACTGATGCCAAAACGCTATGAAATGGCTCAGATGGATAACTTAGACCCCGTGGGTTGTCCATGTGGGTTTGCCAGAAGAGCCTTTGCTTCGGCCGAAAATAACACTGCCACGCTGCACATTGTGGATATTCAATCTGATTCCAAAACTCATTATCATAAAAAACTGACCGAGATATATCTGGTGCTGGAGGGGCAAGGGGAGATCGAGCTGGATGGAGAACGTTTCCCTGTTCGCCCCATGTCTGCCATCATGATCAAGCCTGGCTGCCGACATCGGGCAATTGGTAAGATGAAAATCATGAATGTGCCGATACCCGCTTTTGATCCTGAAGATGAATGGTTCGATGAAGAAAATGAAACGCACTAAAGCAACCCGAAGGGCAGCCGCCTGGATTTTTCAAATCGCTTTCTTTTCATACTTTTGCTTTCAGGGCGGAAGTGCCATCGCGGAAGAAAAAGTAAGTGGTCGCAACGATCGTATTGTGGGAGCGTGGACCTGGACCTCAAAGCAGAGTGAAGGGGAGCTGTTCACGAGTGTCATGGATATCAGCCTTGAGGAGACAGGATCTTTCATGGGGGGGATTCGGAATCCTGAAGGAGAGCGTATTCCGTTTGAATCAGTGAACATGAAGGGTGATCAAATACAGGTGGTAGTCGATCATGAAATCCTGGGGCAGGCCTTCAAGGCTTACTACGGTGGCAAGGTGGCAGGAAGCAACATAGAGGGTGAAGTTGTCATCCGGTTTCAGGATCGAATATTACGGCGTGACTGGAAAGCCAGGCGTTTGCTTGAATTTCCGCTGACTGGCGAGTGGGACTGGAAACTATCCAC
>JBDQII010000069.1:0-15257 GCA_040264395.1 Verrucomicrobiota bacterium | reverse complement strand
GATCAATACATCAGGTTGACTGCAGTTTCTACCGATTCTCTGGAGGGAACAACATCCCACGAATCCACAGGTTCACAATTAAGCAATGTGGAAGATGCAGCCACAGGAACATTGACTTTCAGCGGCACCGCTCAAGAGGGTGGCACGTTGACTGCAGTGATCAGCGAAATTTCGGATGCCGATGGCAACCTCAGCTTCGCTTACCAATGGCAGAGCAGTTCGGATAACAGTTCGTGGAGTGATATTGGTGAAGCTACAGGCGACACATACACCATTGCTTCAGATCAAAGCATGGTGGATCAATACATCAGGTTGACTGCAGTTTCTACTGATTCTCTGGAGGGAACAACATCCCACGAATCCACTGGCTCACAAATAAGCAATGTGAACGATCCGCCCGTTAGTGAAACCGTCAGGCTTGAGCTGAGCGAGGAAGACGCAACTACGTATGGTGGCACTGACGTTAGTGCTTCCGGAGGATTGTTATCCATGGCATCAGATCCAGATGATCCAGATGACACATCTTTCACTATTGAGTCAGTATCTCTGGCACAAATTGCTTCTGAATCTGATGATAGTTTGTTATTAGGAACATTCAAAACCCAACTGGATGCTGTTATCAATATTTATGAAGATGGGAGTTTTCTATATGACGCCAGTAACCTCGATTTCATCAAGGAATTGGATAAAGGGCAATCGATTGAAGATAGTGTGGAATTCCAGATCATCGATGAAAGCGGGGGTAAATCCAACCTGGTAAACGCCATCATAACCATCAATGGAAATGCTTATGAGGGCGACATCAATAATGATCTCTCGGTAGACATACTGGATTTTCAGATGGCAGGTCAGTATTTGGTGGGACTCACAACTGTCCCCGATGACAGTATTATGGCTGCAGTGGATTGCTATCCGATCAGCGAGGGAGGAAACGATAAATTCAATATTTCCGATTGGGTGCAGGTGGGGCGTTTTGCTCTTGGGCTCGATGCCATCAAAACCAAGGCATTTGTCGGTGAACAAGTTTATGTGGCAGGCAAACAAACTCCGCTCAATGCGTCCGGCCAAAGCACCGGTGTATCTCAGCCTGTCCGACGCATGCAGCCTTTGAATTTTGTGCAGGGCGGTTCTACTCAGCTTGGCTTTGTTTCTTCCTCGGATTCCGCCAACGCAGGCGATTCCATGGATTTTTCACTGGTTCTTCAAAATGCCGCTGAAGTCAGTGGACTTAGTTTCACGATGAAGTTTGACCCTGACGAATTAATGATTTCTGAAGACGCAATCGAACTCAGCGACGAAGCAAGAGCGGAGGGTTTCGGGGTTATGTTAAACGCCAACCAAGCGAGCGCAGGCCTAATGGGGGTTCTCATCTACGCCCAACCAGGTGAGTTGCTTGGATCGTCAAATGCACCCTTACTGCATCTGAAGGCCGAGGTGCTCGCAAATCATGCCCAAAAACGTGCAGAAATGAAAATTGTTGACTGGCCGGTCAAAAGCATGGCTTCATCCATTGCCAATCGGAAAGTTCCTGTGGAACTGGTTGTGGAACTCCCCATAATAAAGCCGATCACCAACTATGACGATTGGGCTGATGTTATTCAGCAACCTGTTGGTAACGTGGAATCTGTCATCGATGTAAGCGATCCTGATGGGGATGCTGACGGGGATGGAATCAGCAACCAACTTGAGTTTGTATTTGCATCCAATCCATACGAAAAATCGTCAATTGCAGCATATTCTACTGACAAGGGCTCTGAGGAAGGATCATCCCAGACCTTGACCATATCCACAGCATACATGGCAGAGCGTGGTTTAGTTGATTTCACGTTCAAGGCGGTGGCTAGTCTAGGATCCCTTACCAAAGGCAATGACACCTTGAAACCCTTGGTGAACAGCTCTGTGGCGGGTGGTTTGGTGCATGAATCAATCACACTGCCTTTGGACGGTTCCATGGGATTCATCACTTATGAGATCAAGGTTACGCCTTGATAAACCATCTGAACTTATTTTGTTACAATCATTCCAATCAGAAATGATTCATTACCTTAGTGGGTTCGATTTATCAACTTGATGCCAGCCCGGAAACAAAAGACAGACAAGTTGTTTTATCTATCTCGGATTGGTTCAAGAATGTTATCCATCCGTTCAGCTCTGTGTGTACTCTTCGCGTGTATCAATGTGCACGCACTTGCGTCACAAGTTCAGATAAGTAGCAAAGCAATCGGTGATATCAGCGCAGGCACCCAGATAAGCCTTGATGTTAATCTCCAAGCTACCGAAGCAATATCAGCTACCTATCTTGCCATTGAATTCGACCCCGATTTGCTTGTGTTTGTTGGCGCTGACAACCTGGCCAGTAACGGTAGTCAATTCATTGTCAACGCAAATGACAAGCTTCTTGGCCGAGTCTTCATCGCAATGGCCAGCATCAATCAGCCATTCTCAAAAGGTAATCATGCATTGTTTGTGCTTAATTTTGAAGCAGGAGACTGGGCTCAGACAAAAACGACGGATGTCAGTTTTTCAAACAGTGTTGGGTCTGAAGTTGCTGCTGGAGTCACCGGATCTCCTGTTGCATTGTCCCTCATAGACGGCACAATTCTGTTCAACGAGACTCCCGGAGGCTATCCCATCGAAATAGATGCAACTGAATCGCAGGCTTTGGAAATTCGCATAACCGGAGCAGATGCGGATGGTGATACCATTGATTACGAGATCATGACTTCGCCTCAGCACGGCACATTAACAGGTATCCCCCCCAATTTGATTTACCAGCCTGAGCCCTCCTATCTTGGTTCAGACTCGTTCTACTATCAGGTTAGTGATGAATATAGCTCCTCCGATCCCATTTTAGTCGATATACAAGTATTACCCCTAGCTGAAAATACAGCATCTGGAGTGAGTATAGAGTTACAGGGAGATTCAAAAATAATCATTCCGGTGGGCGAAGACTGGGTCGATCCGGGAGCTCTGGCATTTGATGATTCGGGAAATCCTCTCCCCGTTGAAATTGACGGCCAGGCAGACATGGATAAAATCGGCAACTACACTCTGACCTACAAATCAAATTCTGCTGATGGGGCATCATTTGCAAGCGTGAGACGTTTGATTGATGTCATTGACGTCAATGGACCAATAGTTTCCCTGAATGGAGCAATATCCATTGAATTGGAACTGGGTGAACCTTACTTGGAACAAGGAGCTTCTGCATTGGATGAGGAAGAGGGGGAAGTGGATGTAAGTATCAGTGGACAAGTCAACACCAACCAAGTTGGAGAGTATGTCCTGACTTACACTGCTGTTGATTCCTTTGAAAACGAAGCTTCCCCTGTGACAAGACTAGTGCTCGTGTCCGATAATACCCCTCCTTCGGTTGCCCTGATAGGTCCAGGGCAGATCGCTCTGGAGTATGGTGACACATTCCAGGACGAAGGTTTTGAAGCGCAGGACAACAGTGGCGTGCAGCCGTTCATGATTACCGAAGGTCAAGTGAATGGGCATCTGCTCGGATCCTATTCTGTTTATTACAGTGCAAGAGATACCTCCAATAACGTATCGGTCAGGCTAGTCCGCATCGTTACAGTTAGAGATTCCAAACCTCCGGAAATCACATTACGGGGAGAACGTGCCCCCAAGGTGGCAAAGGGTTCAGTATATGAGGATGCAGGAGCTATTGCCAATGACCCGGTGGATGGTGCAATTGATGTGGAAATTTCAGGTTTTGTGGATACCGCTAACCCCGGTTTCTACGAACTTCTGTACAAAGCTGTGGACAGGCATGGAAACAGTGCAAAAGCAGTCAGCAGGATTGTGACAGTTGAACAGGCGACTTCCGTTAAATTGACGCTGACAGGGGATCCTTACGTTGAGATTCAGCTAGGGAGTGGATTTGAAGATCCAGGAGTTACATCATCCGATTCGGATGCCATTATAAATGTTTCTGGTAAGGTCAATATCAATGTTCCTGGAGAATATGGCCTGACCTACACGGCAAGTTTTGACAACGATACCATACTTGATCTGGTTGAACGCATCGTGGAAGTGAAGGATAAAACCTCTCCTGTCATCCAGCTCAATGGAGAGGAAAATCTTGAATTGTTTTTGAACGACAATTTTGAGGATCCAGGCGTAATCGTCACTGATAATTACGACTCTAGCCCATTTTTGACGACTGAAAATCCCGTAGACACTTCCACTTTAGGCTCTTATTTCATTACTTATACAGCAAGTGATACGTCTGGAAATACGGTGACACAGACTCGTGCTGTGGAAATAATCCCTCGCCCCGATAGATCACCCCCTGAGTTGACACTCAATGGCGCGTCTGTGGTTTATTTGGAAAATGGAGAAGCGTTTGATGATCCTGGGGTTGCTGTGACTGACAACGAGCTGAATCTACCATTTGAGAAGATCGGCACAGTTGACATAACCAAGACCGGTAATTATGTCATTGCTTACTCAGCTGTTGATTCGGCAGGGAATAAATCGCAGACGATCGAACGTCATGTAGTCGTCAAGCCGCCTGCGATTGCCCAGCTCTCTTCTTTGGACCTGATAGGTAATGCGAAATTACAAGTCAAAGCTGGTCTTGAATATAACGATCCGGGAGCAATCGCAATCGATCCCGAGGGAAACAGTATCTCTTTTATTCGGGAAGGATCAGTGGATACGAATACTCCTGGCATATACAACCTCACATACTACATCACAGACGCTGATGGCAATACATCCGTAAGTAAAAATCGCGAAGTCGAGGTTTTGTCTTTCGAATTTTCTGAGCCCCCAAGCATTGAGCTTGAGGGAAGTGATTATATGATCCTATCACTGCAATCTCAATTTGTAGATCCAGGAGCAAAGGCCGCAGATGCGCAGGATGGAGAGCTCGATCTCGAAATTACTGGTTTCGTAAATACTGCCAGCGAAGGTATCTATCAACTTGTTTATTCTGCCACGGACAAAGATGGGAACAAAGCTGAATCAGTTGTTCGCACTGTTGAAATAGTCTTGGATGATGGCAATGCTCTGCCAAAGATTGAGTTGTCAGGCGATGAATACATCAACCTTAATCTAGGGGATAATTTTACGGATCCAGGTGCCACAGCATCAGATAGCAATGGCAACAATGTTCCAGTGGAAATCACGGGTAAGGTGGATACCTCAATCGCAGCATTGAACATCCTGACATACACTGCGGTCGACTCACTGGGAAATGTAGCTGTTCCTCGAGTCAGATTCGTAACGGTAGTGGCAACAACACCTTTCACCCCATTGTCTTTGAATCGTTCATCAGCCTTCATACCAAGGTCTTTGAATCGTTCATCAAAATGGATGCCTCGATCCGTAGGCCCAAACCCACCCGAGATAAGTTTATACGGTGATATTCTGACCGAGCACCCGTTGGGTGAAGTTTACATTGACCCCGGAGCAGTAGCACTGGACACGGGGCCAGAATCAGGACAATCCGTAGATATCGTGAGTTTGGGGAGCGTGGACCACGATATGGTGGGTTTTTACACACTCGTCTACACCGCTACTGACAGTAGCGGTAGTCAGGCTACTCCGAAATTTCGTATTGTGGAAGTGAAGGATCAATCCTCCCCTTTCATTCAGATCAATGGCAGTCTAAAGGTGGAACACGAGGCGGGTGTGCCATACGTAGATAACTCGCCGACAGTTGTAGATAACCACGACACTCTTATCGAAATAACGAAACTGGGTTCAGTGGATGAAAATACGCTGGGGTCCTACACGCTTACATATTATGCAATGGACGCAGCAGGTAATCGTGCCTCTCCTGTTTCACGCGTTGTCAATGTAGTCGACAAGAAAAAGCCTGTACTGACGATTTCCGGTGGAGCCTTTGTTCCTCACGAATTAGGGGTTCCTTTTGATGACCCCGGCGCGGTCGCATTCGATGTGTTTGAGGGCTCGTTACAGGTGGACGTCCATGGAGCAGTAAATGTCATGGAAGCTGGAATTTATGAGTTGGTATACAGTGCAGAGGATAGTTCCGGTAATGGCATAGTGGCCTCAAGAAGAGTTCTTGTCAGGGACACAATTCCTCCATCCATCACCATCCTTGGAGATGTTGATCTCAGTCATCGAGTTGGAACTGAGTATGTAGATCTCGGCGCCCTTGCAAATGATTCGTTTGATGGCGCGATAGAATATTTTATGGATGGTTCGGTAAATGTTGACGTTCCTGGAGCCTATCTCTGCGAATACAGTGCAGTTGACCAGGCAGGCAACCAATCATTTGCTTCAAGGAAGATTACTGTTTTGGATGATTTACCACCGAGTCTGGTCATGAACGGCCCCAAATTTATCAAGCATCCTTATGGCACCAGCTATGAAGATGCCTATGTGACCGTTTCTGATAATTACGATCAGGATGTTCTCGTTTCTATTTCAGGATCCGTCAATCCTGCCAAACAAGGGATTTATCAGATCGTCTACCGTGCAGCAGACAATCAGGGGAATCAAGCAAAGCCCCTATCTCGTGTTGTTCTGGTTGCTGATCTCACGGCTCCTGAAATAAGTCTGATCGGAAAAAGCACCATTCATCATCAAAAGGGAAACATCTACACTGATGATGGGGCAACCATCACCGATGATCTGGATGAAAATCTTTCTGTAGAAGTTATTGGCGAAGTGGACGTCAACGTCCGCGGTACGTATGTAATTTCCTACAAGGGTAGGGATACATCCGGGAATAAAGCTATTGAAAAATCAAGGTTAATCATTGTTGATGACTACCAGTCTCCATCCATCGAGTTATTGGGAGACATGAACATTACACTTGCTACTGGAACAAACTTTCTGGATCCAGGTGCATATGCATGGGATGAAACGGATGGCGAAATCAATGTTTCCATACTTGGAGAGGTAGATCAAGCCAAGCCGGGTCAATACGAATTGAACTATATAGCAGTCGATTCAAGTGGGAATTTCTCACCACTGATCAGTCGCACCGTCACGATTGAAAATCAGGATACGGAGCCTCCCACAATCTCATTGATAGGGGCTTTGGCAATGGACATTTCCCTGGGCAGTGAATTCGTGGAGCCAGGCTGGGCAGCTCAGGATGATTATGATTCCAATGTGAATGTTGATGTCATTGGTTTTGTGGATTCCTCGAACGTCGGCGATTACACCTTGACATACATAGCGAGTGACAGTTCCGGCAATATCAGTGACCCTCAATCCAGAACAGTGAGTGTCGTTAATCCTGATCAAGAGCCGCCAGTGGTCCTTCTGGTTGGGAATACAGAAGTGGAACATCTATACGGAATGCCCTACGTGGACGCTGGAGCGAGTGCTCTGGACGAAACTGATGGTCCTGTGGAGGTCTTGATCACAGGTGAGGTCAAACCCAACGAATTGGGTGTTCATGCCCTAAGGTTCTCGGCAACAGACAAGGCTGGCAACAAGTCAAAACCAGTCATACGGTTTGTAACAGTTGTTGATCAAACTCCGCCCGTCATATCCCTCAAAGGAGACGATCATCTCTTTATCAAATTAAACCAAAATTATGCAGAACCAGGCTTCATAATCACTGATGATGCTGATAATAGCCCAACGCTTTTTCTTACAGGTCATGTAAATGACACGAAGCCAGGCGACTATTATTTGAACTATAAAACAGTGGATAGCAGTGGAAATGAATCTGAAGCCGTCCAAAGGCTGGTGACTGTGCTCAATTCTGAGATGGATGGGCCGGTCATACAACTGAATGGCAAATCTGAAATTGCAATAGAGATAGGTTCATTGTTCATCGACGATGGAGCGATAGCATTGGATGCACCAGACGGGCAACTTCCGGTTACTGTGATTGGATTTGTGGACACTCGAACGATGGGGCAATATACATTGAGTTACCATGCAGAAGACAGTGATGGAAACATGGCTACCCCCGCCATCAGAGAAGTCACGGTTGAAGATACAATTCCACCCTTCATTCAACTATCAGGAAAACGGGAGCTGGTATTGGAATTGGACTCCATCTTTCGTGATCCCGGGGCACTAGTCACTGATGGGGGTGATTCTGCCCCATCGCTGCAAGTCTCGGGCAATGTGGACACGACTCGAACAGGGATTTACAAACTGTATTACAGGGCTTTCGATGCTGCGGGTAATCGCTCAAACACATTGATCCGGTCAGTCGAAGTTATTGATGTAACCCCCCCAATCATCACCTTGATCGGAGCATCAAATCTGACCATACGTCAGGGAGAGGTTTTTGCAGATCCCGGCGTCAGCATCAGTGATTATGACAAAGCCCTCAAAGCAAGCATTCTTGGTAGCGTCGATACGACAAAACCTGGGATATACAACCTGACTTACCAAGCCATTGATTTATCGGGTAATCGGGCAGTAGACGTCTTCAGAACTGTAACCGTGCTGCCACCCAAGGATGTTTCCCCTCCAGTTATTCTAATTCAAGGGCCATCAGAAATTATTCACGAGGCTGGGATTCCCTTTATAGATCCTGGAGCAGAGGCGATCGATGAAGTGGATGGTTCACTTCCCTTGGAAATAATTGGATCTGTAAATGTCGAAGTTCCCGGTTCCTATCAGATTACCTATATGGCAAAGGATTTCTCTGGCAATGAGACGTTACCCCAATCCAGAACAGTCATTATCGAAGACAGCATTGCACCCGAAATCGTTCTTTTGGGAGAAACTGAAATGCATGTTCGAGTTGGAGGCGTTTTTACAGATCCTGGAGCAACCGCTTACGACAAAGTAGACGGCACTTGCGAGGTAAATCAAGATGGCATTGCCATTTTAGATACGCCAGGAACCTATACTTTAACATACTCTTCAAAAGATAAATCTGGCAATGAAAGCAGTTTGAATCGTTATCTGATAGTGAGTAAAAAGCCTGCGATTACAAAGCTTGTGATCTCCGAAGAGGTGATTTTGGAAAATAATGGTCAAAGCGTATTGAGTATTTATTCAGTGAATCAGAAGGATGATGACCTGCTTATCCATTTGGAGGCATCGAATGCTGATCGTTTGAAATTCTCTCCCAACCCTGTGCTCCTCCCTGCTGGTGTTGAATTTGCAGAGGTTAAGATTCAGGCGACTGACGATCAGGTGTTGAATCCAGAATCCAATACTCTCATCAATGTACAATTAAAATCATCTTACGGGTTGATGTCAGAAATTTCGATTGATGTGCTTGATGACGAAGTCAGCCACACTGGAGTCGTGCAGGATGGATATATATCGGGAGCCATGGTCTTTTTTGACATTAATGGCAATCAGTCGCGCGACAATGATGAGCCTTTCAGTATGACCGACAAAAGTGGTAAATACGCTCTTAATTTGCCAATGTCCAAGTTCGATAAAAACAAGGATGGAAAACTGGATCTTGTTGATGGCGCCCTTGTTTCAGCAGGTGGGATTGATACTGCTACAGGTATTCAAATGAAGAATAATCTGGTGACCACTCCTAACTCGCTCGTCATCAATCCCCTGACGACGCTCGTATATCATTGTCTGAAAGAAAACCCTGATTGGAACGAGTCAGAAGCAATGCAGGGGGTGGCCAGCGCACTGCAAATCCCTGTAAGCATTGATATCCTGCAATACGATTATCTCAAGGAAATACACAGTGGTAACACGTTGGCTTTAATTCCAATGACCGCTTCGGTTACTGTGCAGAATACAGTCAATATGGTTGGAACCATTCTCTCCGAAAATGAATCGAACATCTCACCTGATATTTTCGACTCTGTTTTTGATGCAATAGCAAGGAACACGATTCGAGGGCAGGAAGCCGGTCTGGAGAAAAAAAGCGAAATCGCTATGTTGCTGAGTAGCGTCGTCGCCATTCATGAGATTGATATGGATGAAAACTTGCTAGGCTTAAGCTCGAAATTAATCGCTCAGGGTAATGAACTGGTCATCAACACCCGAGCGAACTCATCAAGGCCTCGGGAAACAATAAATGACACGTCAAGGATTCAGGCTTTCTTCTTTTCGGAGACAAATCGAGACCTGCATTTAGCTGCGCAAGGGCTGATACAACATTCGGATGTTCTCGCGAAATACAACTCACCTGAACTCAAGGAAAATATAGGTAGATTGCCTGTAAGTTTACCAAATGCGAGTAGCCATATCCTGGGTGAGTTCAGTTTTAAATCAAATACTCATCAAGTCCTAGAAGATGGTGTGGCCATTAATCCTATTGTTGTGACTAGAGAGCAAAGTAATATTGGAGAAGCCGATTTGATGATCAGGGTAGATTTGAATGGTAATGCTGGGGAAGAGGATTTCAAGAGGCTTTCGGCAGTGCTGTCGTTTAATAATCTGGAAATGTCAAAAATATTCGAACTCAGTGAACTGATTGAAAATGACTCGGTATTGGAGCAAGCCGAATCGTTCAAGCTTTACCTGGAGCCCATGCCGGGATCCTTACCTGTTCCGAAATTCGCAAACCAGGATTACACTGAAATTGTTATTATAGACAATGACTCCACCGGGGATTTTCAAATAGCTTCAAACTCATCATCTATCACTGTGATTGAAGGTAACGAACAGTCGCATTTTGTAACTATCGAGCGATCAAAAGGCACTCGTGGCCCTGCTGAACTGAAAATAACCACGACTCCCTTCAATCACTATGACAGCGCTGTCAATCCGGATATTTATCTGGATCAGGAAACGATTCATTTTGTCGATGGTCAGGAGAGTGCCACCTTTGCCTTCTCTGTTCAGGACGATACTATTGACGAGGGTGTCGAAGTGTATGCAATAAATATTTCAGTCTCTGAAAAAACCAAAGCGCAGACGGATGCTCAAATTGGTCTTCGAGACAGAGTGAACATTACCATCATTGACAATGATCGGGATTTCCCACCGGTGATTAACAAAATGAGTGATAAAATCATTGAATTAGGCTCCCCAATACCAAATGTCGTTTTTACCGTAAATGATGATCGAACCGATAATGAGCACATGTCAGTTTTGATTGAATCTTCAAACCACGATCTTTTCCATCCTGAAGGGCTATCATACGAATGGAGGCCTGATAGCAGGTTAAATCTTACTTTAATCCCCGAGGCTCTCGTTAAAGGAAGCAGCAAGATCATTGTATCGGTTTTTGATGGGAATCATTGGTCCAGCAGCCAGTTTAGTGTATCCATCCAAGAGCTTAAGGATGGCTATCAAATCTCTGGTATTCCTTCCATGATTCGCTGTGATGGGCAAAGTCGTGTCTTCCCATTTGATTTGATCAGCGATATACCGGACAATCAGAACCTGAGCTTTTACCTCGAAGCCGATGATCAAAGTTTTATTAATGATGGCCATATTTACATTTCAAAAAACGATTCTGGCGAGAATATTCTGATCATTAATAAACACCTTTCAGCGAATGGCTCTGGTCGTTTTAAAATAGTTGCCACGGATATCTTTGGGTGGTTTGGAATGATGGAATTCGATGTTGAATTCACAGATAATCACGATGTCGAGGCTATTCCTCAACTGGAAATTCTCAGCGGAAATGATTTGAGTATAAATTGGGATGAATCATACCAATTGTACTATACTCCGCATCTTGACGAAGCTTTCCAAAAGCTGCCCGATGCAAGAAGCCCGATGATATGGAGAGCTGAAGATACCGGTTTCTTTAAATTGATGCTTAGATAGTAGATAAGATGAAACAATATCTCAGGCTTCGGTTGCCACGTGGCAGGGCACAATGAGACTCTGGTGAATCAGTGCAGCATGAGGATTCGGTCCGTTTTGATTGGTCTGCAGCTTTCAGAAATCATGTGTGTGAGTCTATCAGATGACTCTTTTTTGCTTATACTTCTTTCGCCTCGCGATCAGTTGCTTTGACTGCTGGAAATTCCTCGCTGCTTCTTTTTTCAGATCGTAGTTAACGGCAATGAATATTCTTTGCATCCAGATTGCGGGTGAAGTGTAACTGATATCGTGTGACTGATTTTGCCGATTATTGAAAACGAATGGCGGTTCGCGGCCTCGGAGTCGGCACGAAGGCCAGACAGAATCCTCATCTACTCATCATGCAAAATTCATGATATCCTGATCCGCTTTATGTTCTCGGATAAGTGTTTTATGCAACAACTTCAAGCCTGCTGTCATAGTTGCCCCAGCAACCGGCTTCATGCGTTTGAAATCCACCATGCCCGCAATCACGTAATTTTAATGCTCCAGTCAATGTATCTTTGACACAAATCAACAGGAGCACTCCACAAAAAAATATTTTTGGCGTGTGTGCTGGTGAAATGAAAAAAGTTTTAAAGCCTGCATAGAAAGACATTGCCAGAAAACAAAGTTTTGACACTGAGATGAAAACTTTCTGAAAAATTCCGGGTACTCCAATGCATGAGCATACCAGAGAAATTTTTCAGTGCTTCAAGCAAAATAAAATCCTTTATCGATTAAAGGTATTTTTATTTTGTTGTTGTGCAAAGGCATCAGTGAGTTGGGAAATATCTACAGCTGCTTGCGATCCAAGGTCAATCCATACAGAGTTGCTTCTTTGAGATGTATCCGTATGTGATAATCTCCCGGAGAAATTGTCCTGAGTGAATGGTTTTTCCACCTCACCTCTTGAACCAGACCATTTCCATGCAAAGGTTTTGCTGTGTCACTGGTAAAACCCATCACTCGATAACCCGAAGCATCCAGTAGCTCCAGTCGGATTTCTCCATCGGATGCATCCGCGTTAATGGTGATTTCTGTTTCTTTTTCAAGGTAAACTGGTTTTAGTGTGGCCTGGCCTATCCGGTTCTCTGGAGTAAGACCAATCCAGCGATTCAAAGGAATCGTCATGAGACCAATGCCAGTAGGAGATGCAGTGAGATCTGCGTGCCACCCGGGGTAGGCTCCGTAATACAACCTCATGCTGGATCCATGACGGATTGGATTGGCACTTGTCCATAGACAGCCAGCATCAAATGCGGTCTTATCCTGATTGATTTGCATGAAGGAGGTCTGGCTGAATGGGCGTTGCCAATCAAGTCCATCGTGACTCCATATCAATTCGGCTGGCATGTTTCCTGAGCCTCCCCGGTCGAACCCCCCAAGATCAAGCTTTTGCAGCAAGCCAAGGAAAAGGCCTCCTTCATAAAAAATGGAGGCACCATGAAACTGATGGTCTTCACGACTGCTCGGGCTGAGGATAAGTTGTGGTTGGCTCCAGTTTATAAAATCTTTTGAAGTCGTCCGCGCAACCGCGCGTTTCCAGAAGCGACGCCCATCAGGGCCATCGATCCAGGTCTTGGAGTAAATGCAATACTGCTTATGCACCGGATCCCACATCAAGTCCATGACATCGCTGATGGCAGGCCGATCTGCAGGCAGATGATCGGATTCATTGCTGAAAGGAGGTTGAGTGGGCTCGCCGTAGGATCCCTGAAGCAATGGGGCCTTTGAATACTTTTTCCAACGAATGCCATCAGGCGAAAAAGCGACGCAGAGGCCGGGTCTTTGCAAGCCTTCGTTTTCAGTGAAATCCCAATAAGCCAGCTTGTAACGTTTTCCAGATTTGGTGTCGGTTGGATCGAACAGTACCGAAGCTCCATAATTCACACTGCGTCCACCGTTTCCAACAAGAACGATGTTGGTATCCAGATCTCCGTTAAAATCAAACAGTCGAAGCTTTGGTTTAGTCCACGTCAGACCATCCTTGGAAGTCGCATAACACAGCGTCACCCGTCTGGTTGGATCTTGCGCTCGGTTACCTGCATAAGATTGATACCAGCAGGCATACTCTCCGGTTGTTGGATCTCGGTGCACACTGCAGTATCCAATAGCCAGTTCCCATGGATTGTCATTTGGAATCACCGGGTTGTTCTCGTGTCGTGCAGGCATTTGAAGGACCTGCTTCAAGCCTGAGCGATAAAGCAATAGGTTGCCATCAGCCATCAGAAGCACTTTTTGATGGCGACTTGATGGGGTTGCTGTTGGTTGGGCCAAGGAGTTCCCTGTGCAGAGGCAAATCAGACAGCATACGCTTGCGATTGCATTGAGAATATTTGGGTGGAGATGAATATTGGCGAATGAAATGTGCGATCGCGAAGGCATCTACAGAATATTAAATTCAAATCGAATCTTGTCGAATCAGAAGTGAGTGTTGTTTTTCAGAAGACCTTTTCAATATTAGGTCAGTAACGTTCACTGAATTGGCTCTCGAAAAATTTTCTCTGCTTCCGAACTCCAGAGAAGCTATTCTGATTTGCCTCTCTGCTTCCATCATTTTACCAATGCCTAATGAAAAAAATATGATCAGAACACGCAATGATAAGGAAGCGATCAGGAACTCCTGAAATGAATACCTGTTTTCAGAACCTTATCCGGTAGACCTTTTACTCACGTTTCATCCAGAACTGAGTGATTAAAGTGACAAATTTTTGGCCCTTTCTCCGTATCAGCATCGTTTTATAAGCAAAGATCAAACACTATGGACTCTCGTTTATCATTTTCAGGACTATTGGCTCTTTTGGTTTTACTAGCTGGTTGTCAAACAGTTGAAACCACAAAAAATCAATCTACTGCACAGGAATCTTACGTTACTCTGCATTATAAAAATATACCCGAAGCCGATATAGAAGCTTATCTGGAAGTCGAGAAATTCTGGAAACCAATACACGAAAAAAGAATAGCTGAGGGAAGAATGCGCTCTTGGCTTCTATATAAGGTAAAAACCTCCGAGGATCAGCTGCTGCCATATAACTATGTGACGGCCAATGTCTACCCCAGCCTAGCTTTGGCGAAAGATGATAAGGTAACTTCCAAGGATTTTATGGATGTATATGGTGAGGCGTATATGACAACACAGGGGCAGGATATGCTTAAGCAGACCGGACGCGTAAACCACATTGTCAGAGAGGATATCATTAAGCCCGTCAATGTGGGGCTCTACACGCCAGGGAAGATACGTCAGGTTAATTTCATCAAGGTCAAAGAAGGCGCCCAATCAGGTTTTCTTCGCACACGTACGGATTTTGTTGAACCGATATTCAGCCAAATGGTGCATGACCCGGAATCAAACCGCAGTGGTTGGTTCTTGTCTGCCTTTGTAGAATCCGACGCAGAAAGTGCTGGGTATGATTTCATGACGCACGACATTTTTACCGACCGTGCCAGCTTGGAAAGTCAAGGCACAGGAAAAGACTATACAGCAATGGCTTTTCCAACCATGTCAAAGCAGGACCGGCAGGCTGAATGGCAAAGAATGGGCCAAATGAAAACTTCAACGCGACGGGAGATTTGGGAAG
>JBDQII010000068.1:0-15266 GCA_040264395.1 Verrucomicrobiota bacterium | reverse complement strand
TGCCCCGCGTAGCGCTTGGTCAATTGTTCAACCTCTATCATCAATTCATCCGTTCTTTGGCCGTATTGGACAACCTGACACCATTCAGGTTCATTCTGTTGAAAGAATCAATCTCTGACCAAGGAAAAATCCTGATTTGAGTATCAGAATGGAATGCGAAAACGGTTGCTAATCATTTCCAGAAGCAGACTATTTTGACAAATTTAGGTGAGCTCAGCCAATCAGACACAGCATTTCTTCCTCACTATCCATCTACTGAAGAAGAAAAAAACGCAATAGAACCATGGTATTTCCAGCCTCATATTCGAGCATGAAAGCGCAAAACTGGAGTCTCTTTTATATTCGAATGGTCAGGTAATTACGCCAGATCCAGCGGTATCTTATTGCTGATAGATCACGCATCAGGCATAGATCCTAAGCCAAAGATGCATTTATCGGCCTGATCTGGTGTAGTCATCTAATTACGGATTCGAAAGCATTCGGTTGCACGTGAAAAAACAAGCTGTTGGGAAGAAAGAACGTATATGAAAACACAAGATATGCATATTGGGATGCACGTCACCCACCCTGACCTGGGAGTGGGCGAGGTGATTGGTTTGGGGCGCGGGATGGCTGAGATTGAATTTGGAACAGCCAAACGAGAGTTGAGTCCTGAAAACAGCGGTATCGAACCGTTACAGTCCGAGGCGCATCTGAATGGACTGAAGATGCCGCTGGACGAATTGATGAAGGAAGTCGTGCAATCAACCATAGACTGTCTGGAATTGGAAAGACCTGAAACAGTCGTTGAGGATCTGGCGCAAAAATGGCAGGACGGTCGGATGGTGTTGCATCCGAAAGATCCACAGCTCCAACCCAAGGAAATCGATCTTGAAACCTTTTTCCACAAGATTGTGATGATGCGCAATAACCTTCGTGTATTGGAGCAGCGCGTCAACAATTCGAAGCAACTCAGTGAGACCGACAAGTTTGACATGCAACAGTACATTTCGCGTTGCTATGGTTCGATGACCACTTTCAACGTACTGTTCCGACGAAAAGAAGATCAATTCCGTTCAAAGTAAGGTTCATTGATCATGATAATGTGCCCGTGGTTCAAAACCTGCCTTTCGCATGTAAGCCTCCCATTCAGGCCCATGCGGCTCAATGCCCAAGCCATGGCGCCTGAACGCCATCCAGTGTGCCGCCTCATGGCAAAGCGTTTCCAGTAACAACGATTCTTTGCCAGACTGCAGAAGAGAGGCATTGAGAAAAACAGTGTTGGATGCAAAATGGCACTTGCCTAATTCAGGATCTTCAGCCGGTATGAATTCAATGTTCAAGGTCCGTGGCAAGAGGGTGTAGCCCCAGATCACAGACCAATCTTTCAACTGATTGAACACACATTCCAGCATGGATTGAATGGATGCCTCTGTTCGCTGTGACCTCATTTTTTTTTGCTTTTCTGTTGTTGCCTCATGGCCTGAAACTGTTCGCGCCATTTCAAAACCCGATCCCGGATCTTACGCTCGCTCCCCTGCTCTGTCGGTTCATAAAATTGTTTTTCCACACCCAGGTATTCCTGTGCGACAAAATGGTCGGGATGGGCATGCGCGTATTGATAGTCCTTGCCATGACCAAGCCGCTTGGAACCTTGATAATGACCATCCTTGAGGTGTATTGGAACGGGAATGGTTTTTCCTGAGCGCACATCATCCAGAGCCTTATCAATCGCAACCATTGCACTGTTACTCTTGTGAGCAGATGCGATATAGATCACTGCCTCGGCGATAGGAATACGTGCTTCGGGCCACCCGATAAATGAAGCAATTTCGTGTGCCGCATGTGCAAGCACCAATGCCATTGGATCCGCAAGTCCGACGTCTTCCGCAGCGCAGATCACCACGCGCCGAGTGATGAACCGGGGATCTTCACCCGCATGAATCATTTTTGCCAACCAATAGAGAGAAGCGTCAGGATCTCCACCACGCATGGATTTAATGAAGGCGGAGATGGTGTCGTAGTGGGCATCACCATCACCATCATAAACCACAGCCTTTTTCTGGATGCATTCCTCGGCGGCATCCAGATCGATATGGACCAAACCATCCTCTCCCTTCGGTGTGGTCAAGGCGGCGATCTCCAGAGAATTCAAAGCCTTACGCGCATCCCCATCAGCCAGTTTGGCCAAGTGTTGAACGGCGGCGTCTTCCACATGCAAGTTCATGCTGCCCAGACCCCGCTCTTCATCCTGGATCGCCGTCTCAAGCAACGTTCTCAAGGAGTGTTCACCAAGAGGTTGCAGCTCAAATATCTGAGATCTGGAAACAAGAGGGGAATTAACGAAGAAAAACGGATTGTGAGTAGTCGCTCCAATCAGTTTGATGACACCATTTTCAACATCAGGCAGAAGCACGTCCTGCTGAGATTTATTGAATCGATGAATTTCGTCAACGAACAGGAGTGTGGACGTTCCTGTGTTAGCCAATCGATTGGTAGCGGAACTGAGCACGCGCCTCATCTCAGCCACATTGGACTCCACGCCACTGAGCCTTTCAAAATGAGCCTGCGTTCTTTGAGCGATAATTTGAGCAAGTGTTGTTTTACCTGTCCCGGGAGGCCCATAAAGTATGAGTGACTGGATTCGATCGGCTTCAATCGCCCGCCGCAACAATTTCCCGGAAGCAAGTATATGCTCTTGACCGGCATACTCTTCCAAGGTACGCGGACGCATGCGGGCGGCCAATGGAGCTGACTCCAGTGAACTGGAATCATTACCAGCAACCGATTTGACATCTTTGGGACTGGATTTGGGAGTAGACTGAAATAGATCACCCTGGCTCATGGGACCATTGTAGATTCCAATTCAATCAGATGCGAGATCTCTTCAATACCTGCTCCTCGAATAAGCAATGAGCTGCATGCGCAGAGGCAGGTCAGGATGCATCGTTGAATAAATGATCAGGCCTAAAAAAAAAGCCCCGCTAGTGCCGTGGGCCACAGTTCCTTGGAACGTGTTACATTAAAGTGGGACTGGCCCGCCGACATTCGACTTCCAGTCAAGGCCTGACGTGGATCGACTCCTAAGGCGTGGTGTCCCATGTTTTTTATTACGGTTCAAGGATAGTATTTCAACACGAGCATAAGTAGGGCTTTAAAATGAGCACATACTGAGGATGTAAAAGATCAAACCAAAGACCCAGGTCATTGGTCACTTGAAGGTATCTCTGTGCGGCACCTCAAACAAGCATTATATCGATGCTGCGTCTCAACGCATCCGACTGAAACCAACTAGCCGGAACGCAAATGTGTGATCAGCCGGTACCAACCCCTGTGGGTCAGGGACGCAACCACCCGACAATGGATCGGAATCTTCCTGGATTGTTGCCCGGGTTGAGGTTGCCATTCGTGCTACCTTCGGGATCATCCCATAGTGATGAATCAAAGGCTTGGCGTGTGTTTGAGAATGAAACGTGGGCGTCTCCCCACAACACATTCAACCCAACAGGGTTCCGATTGGTTTTGTGCGGAATGGTTTTGAAGGAATAAATGAATCCGGTGACGAGTGTTTTTTCTGATGATAGCTGAATGGATTTATTGGCTATGGTTCCCCATTGACGCTCATTTTCGTTGGCAGGCTCACGGATGGCAGGCTGTTGGGATTGTGGGTAATAGACATAGCTGGATCGCACCCAGGCGCCTTGAGCTACTGGAAATGGATTCTGATCGTTTTGATAATCCTTGAGCTCATATCCCCTGCCCTCCAGTTCTGCGTCTGCTCCTTTCAGACCTGGATCGAAATACATGCGCGGCTCTCGGAGATAATCCATCGCAAACAAATAGCCGTGATTAAATGGTTTTGTCATATCCGCAGGCTGCCCATCCGATCCAGCAAACAATCGATAAGACCACCAGGGCTGGCTTTGCGGCAGTTTTTCAGGGTTGAACAATGAGGGATATAATGCGTCCTCGTGATCATCCGCATAGAGGAAAGTCCCGATCCCTATCTGACGCAAATTGTTGATACAATTGACACGATGCGCCTTGTTTTTGGCTGCACTGAGTGCGGGAAGCAACATACCAGCTAGAATGGCGATGGTGGCGATGACAACAAGCAGTTCAATCAGTGTAAAACCAGATTGATACCTTGTTGCCGATGAGTATGGATTATTCATGCCTCAAAGCTTCGATGGGATCGAGGCTCGCAGCTGCGTTGGCCGGATAAAGACCAAAAACAACACCTACAGCTCCGGAAATACCAAACGCAAGCATGACGGACCAAGGCGTCACAATAGTGTTCATGTCTGTCACCGCGGTGACGATATAGGGAGTGATGACTCCGACAATGACTCCCACTAAACCGCCACCTACAGACAGGACAACGGTTTCTACAAGGAATTGAATTGTGATATCGTTTTTCTTGGCACCAAGAGCTCTCCTTACGCCTATTTCACGTGTGCGTTCGGTCACGTTCGCAAGCATGATGTTCATGATGCCAATCCCACCAACCAATAGAGAAATGGCTGCGATCGATCCAAGAACGATGTTGAACATACGCTTGGTTGCCTCCGCTTGACGGAGAAGCTGTAATGGGACTGTGATTTCATAATCTTCCTCCTTGTGAAATCGTGCAAGCAAGGTTCGAATTTGAGGGTCTGCCGACTCAACATACGGTTGGTCTTGCATTTGAACTCTGATTTCGTGCACCTGAACTGTTTCTGAGTTAACAGTATTACCCGTGCGTTTAATGATTGTTTCCCCAAATCGCGTCTTGGCCGTGGCCAAGGGGATATAGACGTTGTTCTCCATGGTCTCCCCTTCTGTTTCACCTGATTGAGGCCGATCACCCGGAGTATTTATTTCACGCACCAAACCCACCACTTTGTAGTAATTCCCGGCAATCTTGATGATTTGCTTCAACGGATCGTGGTAGGGAAACAAACGTTGCGCAAGCGAGGTGGTCAAGACACAGATGTTTTGTTTATACACTTCATCCATTGGGCTGATGAAACGCCCACTGACCAAATCGATACTGACAATATCGGGGTAAAAAGAAAGGGTACCTATGACCTGACAGGGTAATTCCATCTCATAGAAACGGACATTTTCACGTATGATGCGCATCGGTAGTACTCGCTGCACTCCTGGTATTGTAGAGTAGATACGTGCTGTGTCATCATAGCTGAGACCATACTGAATACCCCTGCTTCTACCGTTTGAATTGTTGGATTCGCGGGCCTGCTCGGGAGGTTTGACACTTCTGACAATGATATTGTTACTTCCCAGAGCTTTGATGCGTTCCTGCGCCTCAAAGGATGCGCCTTCTCCAATTGCCAACATGGCAATCACTGAGCACACACCAAAAATAATGCCCATCATGGTGAGACCGGACCGAAGTTTGTGGAGCAAGAGGGTTTTGATTCCCAACTGCACCGTGCTCATGAAATGTTGGTATCCTACCATGGTCGTCAGCGTCTTTTGTTCACCTTCTTGCGGGCTTCGCCAGCGGCTCTTTTGACTTCCACCCGGTCCACAAGTCCGTCTTTCATTTGGATCACTCGATGCGCTCTCTCCGCAACATAGTTGTCATGCGTGACGAGAACGATTGTTTTCCCGCTGTCATTGAGATCATCAATCAGATCGAGAACTTCCAGACCTGTTTTCGAATCCAGATTACCTGTTGGTTCGTCAGCAAGAATCATCAATGGGTCATTGACGAGGGATCTGGCAATGGCCACACGCTGCTGCTGTCCACCCGAAAGTTGATTAGGCCGGTGAGTGAGTCGATCACCTAATCCAACCAGCCTACCCAATTCAGCGCAGCGCTCATAGGATTCCTGCATACTCTGGCCTTGATAGAATAAGGGCACCTGAATGTTTTCGAGAACGGTCAACTGCGCAATCAGGTTATATGATTGGAAAATAAAACCAATACGGCGGCCGCGCACGTCGGACAGGGCGTCATCCCCCATCTGGGCTACGTCCTCACCGCCGAGCCAATAAGCACCAGCAGTGGGCCGGTCAAGGCATCCGAGTAGATTGAGCATGGTGGATTTTCCTGATCCCGAAGGCCCCATGATCGCCACGTATTCACCTTGATGAATATCAACATTCACACCCCGCAAAGCCATGACCTCAATGTCATCCCCCATCACATATTTGCGTTCAATTCCCTCGATTTTGATGATCGGTCCTGAATCCAAATGGTTTCCTTTCGTTAAAAAAATACTCTAATCGAAACATTATTTTCCACCAGGAGCACCACCGCCGCCCTGCGATTTTTGGAACTGTTTGATGGCTGCCGCGCGCTCTTCATCACTCACTTTGCCATCACCGTTAGTATCGAATCGCTTCATCATCGCTTCACGATTAAAACTGCCACCGCCCTGACCACCTTGCTTGCCTTGACCTCTCTGGCCGGCAGGACCTCCCTGCATTTGAGGGCGACCACCGCGCTCACCTGCTTTGGGTTTGAGTTTTTCCAACGCCTTGGTATCAGGCTTAAGATCAGAATCACTCATTTTTTCTCCATCATCAAAAATTTCACCAGCCAGATCTACCTCTTCCATCTTCAATGGAGGTGCCAGCAGGATTCGATCATCTTCTCCAACGCCCTTGAGGATCTGAATGAATTTCGTATTGAACAACCCCACCTGGACGGGAGTACGTTCTGGATCTCCAATGGAGGACTTGTAAACCACTTGCTGGCTATTCACAGTGGTTACGGATTGGATGGGTACCTTTAGGGTATTGGCAATGTTAGTGATCACAATTTCTGCCCGCGCCGACACCCCTGGTTTGAGATCCGGCAATGGATCAGTAACCAGTATTTCGGTCCTGTATTCTTTTAAGTTAGGGTCGCTGAAAAATGACGCTGAATCTGGAAGAGGTGCGACTTTACTGACAATGCCCTTGAATCGCTCATCAGGCATGGAGTCAAGAACGACGAATGCTGTTTGACCCTTTTTGACCTTGTTTACCTGCGATTCATGCACCTTGATGTCGACTTTCATTTGAGAGGTATCGGGCAGTGTAATTAGATCCTGGCGTTTGCGGACAGTGGCCCCCTCTTCAATCATGGACTCTGAACTGAAGCGGCTCCTTGATTTTGCATAAACCACCATGCCACCGATTGGAGCATAAATTTTGGACTTGTCTAGTTGCTCTGTTTCCTTGTCCAACCTCTCTTTATTCAAGATCAGTGAGTTGCTTTGAGTGATCAAATCAGAAATGGCCTTATTGAGGCTGTTGGTTGATTGCAGGATCACACGACTTAGTTGGTTGGATGCCTCAATCAAATCGGAAACGTATTGTTCTTCGAGTTTGGGAAGATCATAATTTTGTAGCATCGTCAATTCAGTCCTTGACTGCTCGAGGCTGAGGAGTGAGTTGGTGACAGACAATTGATCCTGCTCCAACTTGGTTTTCGTTTCGAATCCTTCCTTGAACAATCGCTGAGACCAGAAGAGGCGATCCTGTGCGATTTTCAAACTTTCTTCAGTGGTTTGAATCGAAATCTCTGCATTGCGTAATTGCTGCAGTTTGTCACCCTCAACAAATTTTCTGTAATCAATGTAGGCAAAATTCGTAGACAAGATGGCAGCATCGATCTGACTTTGAACCTGACTTTGCTCGATTTGCAGGTTGGCCTTGGCCAAGGCCAACCTGCAAATCGAGCAAAGTCAGGTTCAAAGTCAGATCGATGCTGCCATCTTGTCTACGAATTTTGCCTACATTGATTACAGAAAATTTGTTGAGGGTGACAAACTGCAGCAATTACGCAATGCAGAGATTTCGATTCAAACCACTGAAGAAAGTTTGAAAATCGCACAGGATCGCCTCTTCTGGTCTCAGCGATTGTTCAAGGAAGGATTCGAAACGAAAACCAAGTTGGAGCAGGATCAATTGTCTGTCACCAACTCACTCCTCAGCCTCGAGCAGTCAAGGACTGAATTGACGATGCTACAAAATTATGATCTTCCCAAACTCGAAGAACAATACGTTTCCGATTTGATTGAGGCATCCAACCAACTAAGTCGTGTGATCCTGCAATCAACCAACAGCCTCAATAAGGCCATTTCTGATTTGATCACTCAAAGCAACTCACTGATCTTGAATAAAGAGAGGTTGGACAAGGAAACAGAGCAACTAGACAAGTCCAAAATTTATGCTCCAATCGGTGGCATGGTGGTTTATGCAAAATCAAGGAGCCGCTTCAGTTCAGAGTCCATGATTGAAGAGGGGGCCACTGTCCGCAAACGCCAGGATCTAATTACACTGCCCGATACCTCTCAAATGAAAGTCGACATCAAGGTGCATGAATCGCAGGTAAACAAGGTCAAAAAGGGTCAAACAGCATTCGTCGTTCTTGACTCCATGCCTGATGAGCGATTCAAGGGCATTGTCAGTAAAGTCGCACCTCTTCCAGATTCAGCGTCATTTTTCAGCGACCCTAACTTAAAAGAATACAGGACCGAAATACTGGTTACTGATCCATTGCCGGATCTCAAACCAGGGGTGTCGGCGCGGGCAGAAATTGTGATCACTAACATTGCCAATACCCTAAAGGTACCCATCCAATCCGTAACCACTGTGAATAGCCAGCAAGTGGTTTACAAGTCCTCCATTGGAGATCCAGAACGTACTCCCGTCCAGGTGGGGTTGTTCAATACGAAATTCATTCAGATCCTCAAGGGCGTTGGAGAAGATGATCGAATCCTGCTGGCACCTCCATTGAAGATGGAAGAGGTAGATCTGGCTGGTGAAATTTTTGATGATGGAGAAAAAATGAGTGATTCTGATCTTAAGCCTGATACCAAGGCGTTGGAAAAACTCAAACCCAAAGCAGGTGAGCGCGGTGGTCGCCCTCAAATGCAGGGAGGTCCTGCCGGCCAGAGAGGTCAAGGCAAGCAAGGTGGTCAGGGCGGTGGCAGTTTTAATCGTGAAGCGATGATGAAGCGATTCGATACTAACGGTGATGGCAAAGTGAGTGATGAAGAGCGCGCGGCAGCCATCAAACAGTTCCAAAAATCGCAGGGCGGCGGTGGTGCTCCTGGTGGAAAATAATGTTTCGATTAGAGTATTTTTTTAACGAAAGGAAACCATTTGGATTCAGGACCGATCATCAAAATCGAGGGAATTGAACGCAAATATGTGATGGGGGATGACATTGAGGTCATGGCTTTGCGGGGTGTGAATGTTGATATTCATCAAGGTGAATACGTGGCGATCATGGGGCCTTCGGGATCAGGAAAATCCACCATGCTCAATCTACTCGGATGCCTTGACCGGCCCACTGCTGGTGCTTATTGGCTCGGCGGTGAGGACGTAGCCCAGATGGGGGATGACGCCCTGTCCGACGTGCGCGGCCGCCGTATTGGTTTTATTTTCCAATCATATAACCTGATTGCGCAGTTGACCGTTCTCGAAAACATTCAGGTGCCCTTATTCTATCAAGGCCAGAGTATGCAGGAATCCTATGAGCGCTGCGCTGAATTGGGTAGGCTGGTTGGATTAGGTGATCGACTCACTCACCGGCCTAATCAACTTTCGGGTGGACAGCAGCAGCGTGTGGCCATTGCCAGATCCCTCGTCAATGACCCATTGATGATTCTTGCTGACGAACCAACAGGTAATCTGGATTCGAAAACAGGTCTGGAAGTTCTCGATCTGATTGATGATCTCAATGACAGCGGGAAAACAATCGTTCTCGTCACGCATGACAACTATGTTGCGGAGAGAGCGCATCGAGTGATCCAAATGAAAGACGGACTTGTGGACCGGGTGGAAGTCAAAAGAGCCGCTGGCGAAGCCCGCAAGAAGGTGAACAAAAGACGCTGACGACCATGGTAGGATACCAACATTTCATGAGCACGGTGCAGTTGGGAATCAAAACCCTCTTGCTCCACAAACTTCGGTCCGGTCTCACCATGATGGGCATTATTTTTGGTGTGTGCTCAGTGATTGCCATGTTGGCAATTGGAGAAGGCGCATCCTTTGAGGCGCAGGAACGCATCAAAGCTCTGGGAAGTAACAATATCATTGTCAGAAGTGTCAAACCTCCCGAGCAGGCCCGCGAATCCAACAATTCAAACGGTAGAAGCAGGGGTATTCAGTATGGTCTCAGCTATGATGACACAGCACGTATCTACTCTACAATACCAGGAGTGCAGCGAGTACTACCGATGCGCATCATACGTGAAAATGTCCGTTTCTATGAGATGGAATTACCCTGTCAGGTCATAGGTACCCTTTCTTTTTACCCCGATATTGTCAGTATCGATTTGGTCAGTGGGCGTTTCATCAGCCCAATGGATGAAGTGTATAAACAAAACATCTGTGTCTTGACCACCTCGCTTGCGCAACGTTTGTTTCCCTACCACGATCCGTTGAAGCAAATCATCAAGATTGCCGGGAATTACTACAAAGTGGTGGGTTTGGTGCGTGAAATAAATACTCCGGGTGATCGGCCTCAATCAGGTGAAACAGAAGGGGAGACCATGGAGAACAACGTCTATATCCCCTTGGCCACGGCCAAGACGCGATTTGGGGAAACAATCATTAAACGCACGGGTAATACTGTTAACTCAGAAACAGTTCAGGTGCACGAAATCAGAGTTCAAATGCAAGACCAACCGTATGTTGAGTCGGCAGACCCTCAAATTCGAACCTTGCTTGCACGATTTCACAAGGAGGAAGATTATGAAATCACAGTCCCATTACAGCTTCTCCGTCAAGCGGAGGCAACCAAGCGTATGTTCAACATCGTTCTTGGATCGATCGCAGCCATTTCTCTATTGGTTGGTGGGATTGGCATCATGAACATCATGCTTGCGAACGTGACCGAACGCACACGTGAAATAGGCGTAAGGAGAGCTCTTGGTGCCAAGAAAAACGATATCACAATTCAATTCCTTGTAGAAACCGTTGTCCTGTCTGTAGGTGGCGGTTTAGTGGGAGTCATTGTCGGAGTCATCACTCCCTATATCGTCACCGCGGTGACAGACATGAACACTATTGTGACGCCTTGGTCCGTCATGCTTGCGTTTGGTATTTCCGGAGCTGTAGGTGTTGTTTTTGGTCTTTATCCGGCCAACGCAGCTGCGAGCCTCGATCCCATCGAAGCTTTGAGGCATGAATAATCCATACTCATCGGCAACAAGGTATCAATCTGGTTTTACACTGATTGAACTGCTTGTTGTCATCGCCACCATCGCCATTCTAGCTGGTATGTTGCTTCCCGCACTCAGTGCAGCCAAAAACAAGGCGCATCGTGTCAATTGTATCAACAATTTGCGTCAGATAGGGATCGGGACTTTCCTCTATGCGGATGATCACGAGGACGCATTATATCCCTCATTGTTCAACCCTGAAAAACTGCCGCAAAGCCAGCCCTGGTGGTCTTATCGATTGTTTGCTGGATCGGATGGGCAGCCTGCGGATATGACAAAACCATTTAATCACGGCTATTTGTTTGCGATGGATTATCTCCGAGAGCCGCGCATGTATTTCGATCCAGGTCTGAAAGGAGCAGACGCAGAACTGGAGGGCAGGGGATATGAGCTCAAGGATTATCAAAACGATCAGAATCCATTTCCAGTAGCTCAAGGCGCCTGGGTGCGATCCAGCTATGTCTATTACCCACAATCCCAACAGCCTGCCATCCGTGAGCCTGCCAACGAAAATGAGCGTCAATGGGGAACCATAGCCAATAAATCCATTCAGCTATCATCAGAAAAAACACTCGTCACCGGATTCATTTATTCCTTCAAAACCATTCCGCACAAAACCAATCGGAACCCTGTTGGGTTGAATGTGTTGTGGGGAGACGCCCACGTTTCATTCTCAAACACACGCCAAGCCTTTGATTCATCACTATGGGATGATCCCGAAGGTAGCACGAATGGCAACCTCAACCCGGGCAACAATCCAGGAAGATTCCGATCCATTGTCGGGTGGTTGCGTCCCTGACCCACAGGGGTTGGTACCGGCTGATCACACATTTGCGTTCCGGCTAGTTGGTTTCAGTCGGATGCGTTGAGACGCAGCATCGATATAATGCTTGTTTGAGGTGCCGCACAGAGATACCTTCAAGTGACCAATGACCTGGGTCTTTGGTTTGATCTTTTACATCCTCAGTATGTGCTCATTTTAAAGCCCTACTTATGCTCGTGTTGAAATACTATCCTTGAACCGTAATAAAAAACATGGGACACCACGCCTTAGGAGTCGATCCACGTCAGGCCTTGACTGGAAGTCGAATGTCGGCGGGCCAGTCCCACTTTAATGTAACACGTTCCAAGGAACTGTGGCCCACGGCACTAGCGGGGCTTTTTTTTTAGGCCTGATCATTTATTCAACGATGCATCCTGACCTGCCTCTGCGCATGCAGCTCATTGCTTATTCGAGGAGCAGGTATTGAAGAGATCTCGCATCTGATTGAATTGGAATCTACAATGGTCCCATGAGCCAGGGTGATCTATTTCAGTCTACTCCCAAATCCAGTCCCAAAGATGTCAAATCGGTTGCTGGTAATGATTCCAGTTCACTGGAGTCAGCTCCATTGGCCGCCCGCATGCGTCCGCGTACCTTGGAAGAGTATGCCGGTCAAGAGCATATACTTGCTTCCGGGAAATTGTTGCGGCGGGCGATTGAAGCCGATCGAATCCAGTCACTCATACTTTATGGGCCTCCCGGGACAGGTAAAACAACACTTGCTCAAATTATCGCTCAAAGAACGCAGGCTCATTTTGAAAGGCTCAGTGGCGTGGAGTCCAATGTGGCTGAGATGAGGCGCGTGCTCAGTTCCGCTACCAATCGATTGGCTAACACAGGAACGTCCACACTCCTGTTCGTTGACGAAATTCATCGATTCAATAAATCTCAGCAGGACGTGCTTCTGCCTGATGTTGAAAATGGTGTCATCAAACTGATTGGAGCGACTACTCACAATCCGTTTTTCTTCGTTAATTCCCCTCTTGTTTCCAGATCTCAGATATTTGAGCTGCAACCTCTTGGTGAACACTCCTTGAGAACGTTGCTTGAGACGGCGATCCAGGATGAAGAGCGGGGTCTGGGCAGCATGAACTTGCATGTGGAAGACGCCGCCGTTCAACACTTGGCCAAACTGGCTGATGGGGATGCGCGTAAGGCTTTGAATTCTCTGGAGATCGCCGCCTTGACCACACCGAAGGGAGAGGATGGTTTGGTCCATATCGATCTGGATGCCGCCGAGGAATGCATCCAGAAAAAGGCTGTGGTTTATGATGGTGATGGTGATGCCCACTACGACACCATCTCCGCCTTCATTAAATCCATGCGTGGTGGAGATCCTGACGCTTCTCTCTATTGGTTGGCAAAAATGATTCATGCGGGTGAAGATCCCCGGTTCATCACTCGGCGCGTGGTGATCTGCGCTGCGGAAGACGTCGGACTTGCGGATCCAATGGCATTGGTGCTTGCACATGCGGCACACGAAATTGCTTCATTTATCGGGTGGCCCGAAGCACGTATTCCTATCGCCGAGGCAGTGATCTATATCGCATCTGCTCACAAGAGTAACAGTGCAATGGTTGCGATTGATAAGGCTCTGGATGATGTGCGCTCAGGAAAAACCATTCCCGTTCCAATACACCTCAAGGATGGTCATTATCAAGGTTCCAAGCGGCTTGGTCATGGCAAGGACTATCAATACGCGCATGCCCATCCCGACCATTTTGTCGCACAGGAATACCTGGGTGTGGAAAAACAATTTTATGAACCGACAGAGCAGGGGAGCGAGCGTAAGATCCGGGATCGGGTTTTGAAATGGCGCGAACAGTTTCAGGCCATGAGGCAACAACAGAAAAGCAAAAAAAAATGAGGTCACAGCGAACAGAGGCATCCATTCAATCCATGCTGGAATGTGTGTTCAATCAGTTGAAAGATTGGTCTGTGATCTGGGGCTACACCCTCTTGCCACGGACCTTGAACATTGAATTCATACCGGCTGAAGATCCTGAATTAGGCAAGTGCCATTTTGCATCCAACACTGTTTTTCTCAATGCCTCTCTTCTGCAGTCTGGCAAAGAATCGTTGTTACTGGAAACGCTTTGCCATGAGGCGGCACACTGGATGGCGTTCAGGCGCCATGGCTTGGGCATTGAGCCGCATGGGCCTGAATGGGAGGCTTACATGCGAAAGGCAGGTTTTGAACCACGGGCACATTATCATGATCAATGAACCTTACTTTGAACGGAATTGATCTTCTTTTCGTCGGAACAGTACGTTGAAAGTGGTCATCGAACCATAGCAACGCGAAATGTACTGTTGCATGTCAAACTTGTCGGTCTCACTGAGTTGCTTCGAATTGTTGACGCGCTGCTCCAATACACGAAGGTTATTGCGCATCATCACAATCTTGTGGAAAAAGGTTTCAAGATCGATTTCCTTGGGTTGGAGCTGTGGATCTTTCGGATGCAACACCATCCGACCGTCCTGCCATTTTTGCGCCAGATCCTCAACGACTGTTTCAGGTCTTTCCAATTCCAGACAGTCTATGGTTGATTGCACGACTTCCTTCATCAATTCGTCCAGCGGCATCTTCAGTCCATTCAGATGCGCCTCGGACTGTAACGGTTCGATACCGCTGTTTTCAGGACTCAACTCTCGTTTGGCTGTTCCAAATTCAATCTCAGCCATCCCGCGCCCCAAACCAATCACCTCGCCCACTCCCAGGTCAGGGTGGGTGACGTGCATCCCAATATGCATATCTTGTGTTTTCATATACGTTCTTTCTTCCCAACAGCTTGTTTTTTCACGTGCAACCGAATGCTTTCGAATCCGTAATTAGATGACTACACCAGATCAGGCCGATAAATGCATCTTTGGCTTAGGATCTATGCCTGATGCGTGATCTATCAGCAATAAGATACCGCTGGATCTGGCGTAATTACCTGACCATTCGAATATAAAAGAGACTCCAGTTTTGCGCTTTCATGCTCGAATATGAGGCTGGAAATACCATGGTTCTATTGCGTTTTTTTCTTCTTCAGTAGATGGATAGTGAGGAAGAAATGCTGTGTCTGATTGGCTGAGCTCACCTAAATTTGTCAAAATAGTCTGCTTCTGGAAATGATTAGCAACCGTTTTCGCATTCCATTCTGATACTCAAATCAGGATTTTTCCTTGGTCAGAGATTGATTCTTTCAACAGAATGAACCTGAATGGTGTCAGGTTGTCCAATACGGCCAAAGAACGGATGAATTGATGATAGAGGTTGAACAATTGACCAAGCGCTACGCGGGGCA
>JBDQII010000067.1:0-15336 GCA_040264395.1 Verrucomicrobiota bacterium | reverse complement strand
CTCCATCTGCCCGAATTGAAGGATGAGTATACCTGCTTTAACGGTTTCCAACTGATCTGTCCAGCTCCCAAAATTCAGTTCACGCCATTGTTCGTATACGGTGTCTCCCTCCCATGCCATGGAACGAAAACGCAAGTTTAACTCAGGAAATCCAGCAATCATTCGTGATTCAAAAGCAGCGGTTTTTTGTTCTCTGACGAAGTTTTCCTGACCAATCATGACTACTGTTTCATTTTCATCGGGCGAAAATTTCCCATCTGGAAACGGTGATTTGGAATCCATCGGCTGTCCACTTCCAAAGCGATTGAGAATCACTCCTTCTGTTGGGGCTTCTGGTAAGTCCAATGATTCGATCATGATATTCCGAAAAGCAATCTCAGCCTTGCATTCACCGTGGATCTGCAAAGCGACGAGTCCATTTTGTTCAATCGCCTGATCTGATTCCACGTAGGTAATCATGTGTGAATCGTTCAGAAAAAGTTTCACCTGATTCCCCTGAGCAAGGATTTCGTATCGATTCCATTCACCAGGTTTTTCAATGCGTGCCATGCGTTGTTTATCGGCCTCGGCGAGCATAATTTTCCTTCGAGACTCGTCATAAAGACTTCCTGACCATCCCGCACCAATATCAGCCTGGTAACCAACCATTTCATTTTGGGAACCACTGATGCGACGACTACGAAACTGAACGCCTCCATTCACAAAACCTTCAGTACCGATCAATTTATATTCAAGGGTTAATCGGAAATGATCATACGATTGCTTCGTTGAAAGGAATTCATTCCGAGAGTTACCGTCCAGTGAACCTCCCACGATGGTTTGATTTTCAACGCGCCACACATTCCGAGTATCTCCCTCCCAGCCATCGAGAGAATAACCATCAAATAAAGATACTGAGCCGGCCTGATGCGTGCATGCACCTACTAAAAGGCCTGACAACAAAACCAAAAAAAAGTGATTCCGAAAACTTTCCGAACCAGCCAGACATGCCTTCATGAACTTTAAATACATGAACAAAGCTACGGTATTCATGAAAACCCTCATTTCCTTTCAGACGCTTCAGGGTGACTCGCAAGAATGCTTCTCAATTCGGCTAGAGCCTCCGGTCTGGTTTGTGCTAGATTACGCGTTTCACCTGGATCTTCCGCATAATCATAAAGTTCATAGACTGCCGTTTCCGGCAATGCACCAGGCTGCTTCCACTCGACCATTCGATAGCGCGCCGTTCGAATGGCTCGCCCCATACGTTTTCCCCTGGGGTAGCAATGGTATGAGTGATCGCGAACGGAAGTCGAGGGGTTTTTCAGAACCGGAACCAGACTCACTCCATCAAGAGGCTGAGGGCCTTTAGGACGCATCAGACCTGCAATTTCTGCCAAGGTCGGGTAAACATCCACGGTTTCAGCCAACTGCTGTGTTGAGCTGCCGGGGATCGTCAACCCCGGTGCACGAACAATAATAGGGATACGATTGGCTTGCTCGTAATTGGTGTGCTTGGTCCAATATTCATGATCCCCTAAATGCCAACCATGATCTCCCCAAAGAACCACGATGGTGTGATCACTAAGCTTCAATTCATCCAAAGTATTCAACACCTTACCAATCTGTGCATCTGCATAACTAGCGGCTGCATAGTAACCGTGCATTAATTTTCGCTGGATGGTAATTTCCTGGATATTCTCAATAGTCAAAGGTGCATAGTTGACAATTTCACCACCGCGTTTTCCAGCGAATGCTGGAGCTCCTTCAGGAGCTTTTTGAAAACCCATGACAGGGAAATCAGCGGGATCATGCATATCCCAATATTTTTGTGGAGCAGTGAAAGGAAGATGCGGTTTCACAAACCCCGCCATGATAAAAAAAGGGGAGTTTGTTTCAGATGGATGTGATTTCAGGCGCTCTATAACTTTGGCGGCTATGCGGCCGTCGGCATAAGCTTCGTCTCCCACATCAGCGCTTTCCCATGCATAACCTTTGGGTAGCGATCGAATTTGCCCCAGTTTCTGGTTTGTGAAATATGCCTCTTCACGAGTCAATTGCCCTCCTTCGCTGCTCTCGGGTTTGAGGTATTCAACGACTTTGTCGAGATAGGTAGGATGATCCCATGAATGAACATCATCATGATTTCCGTGGCCAGTGTGCAGCACTTTTCCCATGCAAGCAGAGATCCACCCATGCTGACTGAAATACTGAGGCATTGTCACGGCCTCGGGTAATACATCCCGGAAATGCCGGCCCAAACCATAAATGCCGATTGAAGTGGAACGGCTTCCCAGCATGAGGTTATTTCTGGAGGGGGCACACACGGATTGATTGCAGTAGGCAGACTCAAACCGCAGCCCACTTGCGGCAAGACGATCGATGTTTGGAGTCTTTGCCAGTGGATCACCATAACAACCCAGGGCAGGCTTGAGGTCGTCCACCAGAATGAGCAAAATGTTGGGACGATCTTTCGCTGATGCCTGGATCATCAATGCGAATAAGGCCATTAACCATGGTAGAATATAATGTCGTTTCATCGTCTAAAACTTTTTCAGAAATTCTTTTAACCACAATAACGAAATCGGACGAGAGGATTTCAATAAGAATCGGTTTTATTATCCGCTCAATGTCGAGCACGGGTATGGAGCGCGTTCCAACCCAAGCTTATTCATGTCCAGAGGACTATTTTTCAAACACGAGCACATGCGATAGCGGATCTCATTTGCCTTAGCCTGCAAGAAAGCCAACAACGGCCCAATCTCAGGATAAACAAACCATTTACAACTCAACGATTCTCAATTAATTTTTGAGTGAACTCATACTAACGAACAAAACACCCCACGCCATGGGTGATTTGTATTAAAACACTTATTGAAACCATGAACGGATTTAATCGACGTCAGTTTTTGAAACAAACTTCACTTGCCGCAGGGGCCACTGTGCTTTTAAGCGGAACAAAAGCCTCTGGAAGGGCTATTGGCGCAAATAATCGTCTGCGAATCGCAGTAGCAGGACTCAACGGCCGAGGACGAAGCCATATAGGTGGCTGGCTTGGGCAGGACAATGTAGAAATTGCATACCTGGCTGATGTAGATGAGCGAGTCCGTGGCAGTGTGGTCGATTATGTCAATGACAAGGTGCAAGGAAAATACAAGTGCAAGGGCATCAAAGATATTCGCCAAGCATTGGATGATCCAACCGTCGATGCCATTTCAATTGCAACCCCTAATCACTGGCATTCCTTGATGACCATCTGGGGTGCACAAGCGGGAAAACATGTATACGTTGAAAAACCATTGAGCCATGATGTTGAGGAAGGCCGAGTGGCGGTGGAAGCTCAAAAACGGTATGGAGTTGTCATTCAGCATGGAACCCAGAGACGCAGTGATGCCAAAATCGCCGGTTTACACGAACAGATTCAGGCTGGCAAATATGGTAAACTGAAAATCTCATACGGATATTGTTGCAAACCTCGGGGCGGCATTGGTTTTGAACTCCCCTCCCCCGCTCCATCCAATGTTGATTGGAATTTATGGCGCGGTCCGGCTGTCATTCACCAATTTCACAATAACTATGTGCACTACGATTGGCATTGGTTTTGGTCTACAGGAAACGGTGATTTAAACAATCAGGGAACTCATCAGTTGGATGTTGCACGATGGGCACTTGACCAGGATCAGACCCACCCTGTTCGAGCCATGGCTATTGGCGGACGCTTTCAGTGGAATGACCAGGGAGAAACCCCGAACACGATGTTCGGTTTGGCTGAGTATCCCAACGGACAGCAGGTTTTCTTTAATGTCCGAAATGTCAACTATGATGGTTACCAGCGTCAGGTTGAAAATGAATACTACTTCGAAGACGGTGGAAAAATCATTCGTAATAAATATTACTCTGCCGGAAGTTCAGAAGGTCAAGATCTGGAGATACCCGATGGTGATGTCACGCCTGGTGGTAACTGGGGGAGTTTCATAAAAGCATGTCGCAGCGGCGATCCAGACATGGCAAATGGCAATGTCATCGATGCGCACTATGCTTGTGTCATGGGACATTTGATCAATAATTCATATCGTCTTGGGTCAAAAGTTCCATTCAATGAGAAGGCCGGAAAATTCGGTGATAATTCAGATGCCGCTGAACATTTCCTAAAACTGCATGATGTCATGAAAAATGGCGTTGGCCTGCCTGAGGATCAAAACGAATACGTAGTCGGCCCTTGGCTCACATTCGATCCCCTTACTGAAAAACATGTTGGTGCACATGCGGCGGAAGCCAACAGGCTCCTGAAAGATCCGAACAACCCTGAATTCCAGGTACCTTCGGTGAGAGACGTTTAATTTTCACCCTTGCCAAGAGCCCGGCCATCGCTGGTCGGGCTCTTTTTTCTGACAAACAACTCCTTAAATTGATACGACGCAGCCCCAATCATCCAGAAGCTGGCAACCATTTGATCCCGCAAAATACCGCGTTGAACATCCAAGGAACATTCGTATTTTGGGTTTTGATGACCTGGTTGAGTTGTGTGAACGCTTCAGATAGCCACCAGGACAACTCATGGTGGAGTCAATTGTATGAGGATATTGAAGGTAAGAAACATCTGCGCAGTTCTCTCTCGACCAAGGCCATAGTATGGATTTTCATCATGGAGGATTGCCCAATTTCCAACGCCTATACACCAGAAATAAACCGACTTTTCGATGCTTACCACCCCAGAAACGTTTCGTTTGTGCTGATTCACAGTGACCCCAAGCTAGAGCTTGATGATGCAAGAAATCACCGCAAGGCATACAAACTGAAGCCAACAGTCGTTCTGGACCATGATCATACGTGGGTTAAATATGCCGGAGCAAAAGTTACTCCAGAAGCGTTTGTCTTTGATCCTTGCGGTAAGCGTCTTTACCACGGCAGGATCGATGACCGTTTCCCCAGACTGGGAAAACGGAGAATTAAACCTACAAAGACCGAACTCAGAAATGCTCTTGATTCTGTGTTGAACCAAAAACCCATTTTGACACCACAAAGCAAGGCTGTAGGTTGTTACATATCTGAAATTCCGCCTGCTCATAAAGACTAAAAGCATGATCCGTCGTTTATTTTTCAGTAGTTTCACCCTCGTTTTATGGGCTTTTCGAATCGAGTCCACCCTCTCTGATGACGCACCAGAAACAGTCACTTTCAACCAGCATATTGCCCCAATCATTTTGGAGCATTGTACTCCTTGCCATCGAGAGGGGATGTCTGCTCCGTTCCAATTATTGACGTATGAAGATACGAGAAGAAGAGCAAAACAAATCAAAGAAGTAACGGAATCAAAATACATGCCTCCCTGGCTTCCTGAACCCGTCGAAGGAGGTTTCAAGCATGAAAGGGGCTTATCTGAACAACAAATCCGCCTGATCAAAAGCTGGTTGGATACAGGCAGCAAAGAAGGAGATGATATCGTGCCTCCTTCAATACCGGATTGGCCTGAAGATTGGCAACTGGGCGAACCTGACCTTGTTGCCTCCATGCCCAATGATTACTCTCTTCCAGCGGAAGGGCGGGATATTTACAGGAACTTTGTCCTGAAAGTCCCCATCACCAAGCCGTTGTATGTTAAGGAACTGGAATTCCATCCAGAAAACGCGCGTGTAGTACACCACGCCCTCATCTACATCGATAGCACCCGGCAATCACAACGAAGAGAAAATGCAGATCCAAAACCAGGATTCGGGGGAATGAGAGTCCCGATGAGCGCTGGAATGCCGGAGGGGCAGTTTCTGAGTTGGCAGCCCGGTAAGATTTATTCGAAATCGGATAACAGTATTCCCTGGATGCTACAACCTGGAACAGATCTGGTAATCCAGGTGCACATGAACCCAACCGGGAAAATTGAGGATTTCTCGTGTTCAGTCGGATTGCATTTTACGGAAACCCCTCCCTCAAGCATTCCTTACAAGATAAAGCTCACTTCCCTGGCCATAGACATTCCCAGTGAAACTTCCTTTTATCGTGTTAAGGACAGCATGCAATTACCCGTGGATGTGCAGTTAACCCGCATCCTTCCCCACGCTCACTATCTTTGCAAACGCATGGAAGGCTACGCCATCTTTCCTGATGGGAACAAGAAAAGGCTGATCCTCATAAAAAATTGGGATTTCAACTGGCAGGGAGACTACATTTACGAAACACCGATCAAGCTTCCGAAAGGAACCGTCCTTCATATGGATTATACATATGACAACTCTACCGGCAACCTTGCCAATCCGCATTCTCCTCCAAAGAAGGTCACATATGGCCCGGAATCCTCGAACGAAATGGCCGAACTTTGGTTTCAGTTCATATTAAACAGTCTTGAAGACCGAAAAAAATTCAAGGAAAAGGTCCGAATCAAAAACAAACAAGTTTTAATACAATTTGGGCAAAGCACATTGGGTAGTGAAACAAACGACCCTGATTTATTACTGATTACCGCCCAAGCACACCTGGCAGCGGGTGATCAACAGGCGGCTTTCAGAGCCTTCAGCAGAGTGGTTCAACTGGACCCGAAAAGATTTGATGCATGGTTCAATATTGGAACCATGCTGAGGAGCTCAGGGCAAGATGATGCAGCAAAGCAAGCCTTTGGGAATGTCATCCGCATTGATCCGAATGATGCTGAAGCATATGGCAGTCTAGGAATCATTTTTCAGGAGGAAGGAAAACTCGAACCTGCTGAGAAATGTTTCAGGGCTGCGTTACGACTCAACCCGACTGACCAAATCGCAGCCAACGCTTTGCTACAAATACTTGAGAAACGGCGCAATCAAGTCAACGAACCTTGAACACCGTTATTGGATCTGACTTTTTCGAGGTTATTAAAACCTTTCACCGTTCAGAGCAAATGATTAAGGTGGGAAATCAATTCGATTCATGAAGGCCATTAAATTAATTGCTTACATTCTTCTTTCGGTCTGCCTGCTGTTTTCCGGTAAGGCCTTCCTTACAGATTTCAACAGAGTTACAGAAAAAAGTGCTGCAATAGGTACCGCTCGAAGTATGGATGATATTGATCATTCAGGGTATGCTAACGCTGTCATTGTAAAAGAGGACCCCTTGAGCGAAGAGGTAGAACCTACAGCGCCTGGTGAGAAAGCCGATCCAGAGTCTAACCTTCCAGATATCTCTGAAGAGGTTGAGGTAGTGAACGTGCCAGACGCTCAAGCAGCATCTTCCAACGCGGAAAAAACATCTTCTTCCACCTCGGACAGTTCAAACCGAATGGGATATTATGGGGGAATCTTTGTCATCACATTGATCGCTCTGGGATTGCTCGCAGGTTACGATTTTTCACAATATTCTGCCAATCGCGTCTTAGATTCCCTTTACAACGATGATGGTGGTGGAATGGATGACGACGGGGATCTGTATGAATCAGCTGAGCAGGAATGGGCCCGAGGCGATTTTCTCGAGGCAATTCGTATCCTACGTGAATACCTTGCCGCAAATCCCAAGCAGCAGCACGCAGCGATCCGCATTGCTGAAATTTACGAAAAAGACCTCAAAAACCCACTAGCGGCTGCACTTGAATACGAGGAAATACTGACTCAAAAGTTAACACCAGATCGTTGGGGATGGTCTGCAATTCATTTGGCCAACCTATATTCAGGCCCCATGGACAAGCCTGAAAAGGCCATCCAACTTCTAAGGGACTTGGTTGAAAAATATCCAGAGACTTCTGCTGCTGAAAAGGCAAATCAGCGATTAGAGCTTATTGACAGCGGTACGGACGAATGACCCCTTCTCGCAATTATTCAATCGAGGCCAGCCAATCGATCAAGACCTTGTGCTGACTTGATTGAAACCGATTGACATCTTCCGCATGTATGAACGTCAATGCCCCGCTCCCTGCACGCTGCACGCATGCCTCGACTTCTTCGGAATCCACTCCTCGATCGTGAAGTGCCGAATAAATGAGGATGGGCTTCGTGGAGGCTGCTTTTAATAGATCCTCAAAATCATAAGGGATCTTCTCTTCATTTCTGTCAAATAAACCTAGTTTGGGTAGAAGCCCGTGCCATTGCCACCAACGACGAATTCCGCCTGTTGGTTTTTCATCGGAGTCAGTACGAAAGGGTGTAAAACCGCAGAAAGATGCGATTCCTGTGACTCGATCATCAAAGGCACCTCCATGCAAAGCCACCATTCCACCCAATGAATAACCAACAAGTATAATCTTGCCACGATCCAGTGGAGGCATCTCCTGGGCGGCTATCCCACGACCTTCGGTCAAAAAGTTGAGGGCACATCGAACATCGTAAACCATTTTTCCCAGTTTCGACCATTGGGGATACTTATCGTAGAAAGAAGCCCCTTCCAGCAATCGATCACCGAAGCCACATTGATCGAAGGATAAAACAGCATAACCGGCCTGCGCCAGGCGGTAATAAATGGTTGTCCCCTCTACACCATACCCTTCATTGGAACCATGCGAGTAATTGAATGGGTGCAGCCATATCACAATCGGCAAGGGTCGGGAATTTCCTTTGGGGAAAGCCAGCTGGCCTTGTATGTTGGATCCAAATGAAACAGGAAGTCGATTGACATTATCAGGTTTCCATCTTTCCCGCGACCAAACCGCCACTCCTCTCGAGTCATCACCAATGATGCTCAGCGGGTGTGCATTCCTGCCTTCCAGCCCTTCAGGAATATCTCCCATCAACCAGTCTACTTTGGCATTTAATGGGGTGAAATCTGCAGGTGGGATTAAATCTGAGGAGGACTGTTTTGCTTCCCATTGTTTCCAGTCAAAATCATGGAGTAGTTTCCCCTTGAAATCCGACCGCTTTATACCGCCACGCTTGAAAGCCCAATCAAACCAATCCAGATTGGAGCGAATGTGGTCTTTGGTGATGGGGTTATGATTACCCACGCGGTATTGCAGAGCGATGTTCTCTGGAGCATTCAGAAACTGATACGCTACCTTTGCACCCAAATAACTCCGCTCTACGGCAAATGATGGATCACTTCCATCATTATAAGCAGTATGAAGAAGGCAATAGCGAGGAGCTATCAAAGCCATCAATCCATTACTTTCAACAGGCAATGCATCTTCACGGCCGAAATAACGCTTTAATGAAGGTAACGCCCACTCTGATGGTGCATCCAGAACCGTTTCCATGAATGTATCTCTTCCGGTAAACCGATACCCAGCTGCAGCAGGAGAGCCCGCGCTTCTTGAAACCACAGCAGTGAATCGTTCATCAAAAGCAGCTGCGTATAATGATTGCTTTCCATAGCGCGAATGACCAATGATTCCGACCCTTTCAGGGTTGATCAGCAAATCGGATTGGTCACCCAGCAGGTAATCTAAAGAACGGCTGGCAAGCCATGATTGTATGCCGAGTGAAGAGGACCATGTTGCATTCGGATATTCCTTTTGAAAGGTTCGCCATACATTTTCATATCCGGGAAAGGCTTCCTCACGATGATTGTAATCAACTCCCGGGTAAAAGCAGACCACATATCCTCGCTCCACTGCCGCCTCTCCCCATGCAATCTGATAATGACGAGGTTGCGTCAACAACAAAGGAAAGTCTTGTGTTTCAGATTCCCTGTTTTTGTTGGGAAGTAACAAACGAATTTCAAAGCCCACCCGATTAGGTGTATCAAAAGTCAGTCTTACATTTCTTACGACCACCCCATCTCCCCTTTGATTTTGGTTGATTATTTGTATTGTCTGAATTGCTGGTGCTTCGTGTGGAAATTGGCCGATGTATGTATCGCACCAGAGTTGCTTGATTTCTGATCGCCGCCTCTTCCAATCTTCATAATTTACCACTGGAGAGCCATCAGTAAATTCAAGCACAGGCGGTAAATCTGCAGATTGAAAGTCGGCAGCTTCCACCTTTTTCATCATTGCACTGAAGGTACAGACGAAGAGACAGATGCGCAGCACGGGCCCGATTGAAATCCAGTGGGAACAATAATTGATCATGTCAGATAATGATTTTACGATCTGTCATGGATTGCAGCAAACAAACAGACTCAGGAAGTAATCATGGTATCCGGGTTTTGCTGTATAGCATCCAATCGAATGCAGGCTACTTGATGTCTTTCCCCGACAACGCTCCATCCGGGAAATTCGGATTGGCAAGCATCGGTCGCGTACGGGCACCGTGGGTGAAAAGTGCAGCCCTGTGGGGGATTCATTGGTGAGGGTGGATCACCCGGCAAAAGAATACGTTTTCTGCCACGTTCCCGATCAGGGTCAGGAACAGGAACAGCACTCACCAAGGCACGTGTATAAGGATGTCGAGGTTGGTCAAACAATGTCAACGCAGGGCCAATTTCAACAATGCGCCCTAGATACATGACGGCAATACGGTCCGCTATGTGCTTCACGACGGACAAATCATGAGAAATGAAAATCATCGTTAAATTCATTTCATGAGAAAGTTTAGCCAAAAGATTGATGATTTGAGCCTGAATGGAAACATCGAGCGCTGAGACTGCTTCATCAGCAATAAGTAACTTGGGCTCCACGGCAAGGGCACGCGCAATAGCTATGCGCTGACGCTGACCTCCGGAAAATTCATGCGGATACTTCTATATGAACCGGGGAGACAATCCAACCTTATTCATCAGCTCAGCTACTTTTTCTGGAAGTGCTGACTTCGGCACAGATTGATGAGCCAAAATGGCTTCAGCCAAAGCATCGTAGACAGTCATGCGCGGATTCAGGGATGCATAAGGGTCTTGGAAAATCATCTGAAAGTCTTTGCGCGCTGCTCGTAATTCATTTCCTCGAAGACCAACTAACTCCCTTCCGTCCAGCTGGACACTGCCATTTGTTGGCTTGAGCAGCTGAAGAACAGTTCTTCCCAACGTAGATTTACCACATCCAGACTCACCTACCAAACCAAGGATTTCTCCTCGTTGCAAATCCAAGTCCACTCCATCAACAGCTTTGACGGTTGCAATGACCTTGCGAAACAGGACCCCCTTTTCAACGGGAAAGTGGGTCTTGAGGTCTCTGATTTTCAGGAAAGAATTTTGCTCTAAACTCATACGCCAATTTTCAGATCTCCTTCCTGCACTCTAAGGCACGAAGTGTAATGACCTTCATTCAATTCCTTCAAAAATAATTCCCCACTTTTACATTCATCCTGAACGTGCGCACAGCGTCCGGCAAATGAGCAACCGTTCAGCGGGCGCGTTAAATCCGGCGGTTGACCTTCAATGGTGAAAAGCTCTTTGCCTTTGGGCTGCAAAGCTGGAATGGATTGCTGGAGGGCTTCATTATAGGGATGGCTGGGTTGGTAATAAATGGAGTGCGTCGATCCTGATTCGACGATACGGCCAGCATACATCACATTGACACGGTCACAAAATCCAGCAACCACTCCAAGATCGTGTGAAATGAAAAGCACGCCCATGTGCATTCGTCGTTGCATCTCTTTGATCAGTTCCAGGATCTGAGCCTGCACGGTCACATCCAGAGCAGTAGTGGGCTCGTCAGCGATCAGCAGATCAGGTTCAGTGATCAACGCCATTGCGATCATCACACGTTGGCGCATTCCCCCTGAAAATTCATGAGGATACATCCGAATGCGATTCGCGGCCCCCTGAATCCCAACCTGCTCCAACATATTAAGCGCTTTTTTGCGGGCCGTTGCCTTATCCGTCATACCATGAACAAGCAAAGGCTCGATCAATTGATCCTCGACTCGAAGGTATGGATTCAGCGAGGTCATCGGATCCTGGAAAATCATGGAGACCCGTTTACCACGAATTTGGTTTAATTGGTTTTCAGAAAGGGAAAGCAAATCCTGTCCATCGAAATGAGCTGTTCCAGATTCGATCCTTCCCGGAGGCTTTGGAACGAGTCCCATCAGGGAATAACAGGCAACCGATTTACCTGACCCGGATTCACCGACAATTCCAAGTGTCTCACCTTTTTCTAGGGAGAAGGAGACTCCATTGACGGCACGGACTACCCCGGCCCTCGTATGAAACCAAGTCTTGAGATCATTGACTGTTAGCAAAGACATAATTCAATCTTTGGATGCACGCGGATCCAGGGCATCGCGCAGCCCGTCCCCCAGAAAGTTCAATGAAAACAAAGTCATGGCAAAAAGAACACCAGGAAACAAAAGGAGCCAGGGAGCTTCCTCCATGATTTCTGCACCTTCTTTGATGAGAGACCCCCAACTGCACATTGGCTCCTGAACGCCCAACCCAAGAAAACTCAGAAAAGCTTCAAGCAGCATCACGGCGGGAATCGTAAGCGTGGAATAGACTATCACTGGGCCAATGACATTGGGCGCCAAGTGACGGATGATAATTTTCCACATCGGCAGCCCCAAGGCGATGCACGCTTCAATAAATTCTTGTTTGCGCAGGCTAAGCACTTGACCGCGAACGATACGTGCCATGGTCAGCCACTCGACTGCCCCAATCGCAAGGAACATCAACCGAATGTCCCTTCCGAAGAAAACCATCAGCAAAATGACGAAAATTGTGAAAGGCAATGCATACAGAATATCGACAAACCTCATCATAACGGCGTCAGTTTTACCTCCGCAATACCCAGCAATCGTTCCGTAAAGGACACCAATGGTCAATGAAACGGCTGTTGCAACAAGACCAACGGTTAGTGAACTACGCCCTACATATAGAATCCGTGAGAGCAGATCCCTGCCAAGCTTGTCCGTCCCAAGCCAGTGCTCGGCACTGGGGGCCGATTCCCTGAGTTCCAGGTTTTGTTCTTGATAACCGTGCTGAGCGAGCATCGGACCAAATACGGACGTCAGGATCATCAAAAATATAAAAATCCCACCGGCAACGGCCATATGGTTTTTACGCAAGCGGTGCCAGGCATCCTGCCACAAAGAGTGGCCCTGCTCCGCTTGCTCAAGCAAGGGAGTTTTAATCGATTCGGGTCTAAGTGGAGTCGATGCCATTATTAAAACCGTTTCTATTCCAGCTTGAGCTTAGGATTGAGCCATACCTGAACTACATCAACGATGGTGTTAAAGACAACAATGAGCGTTGCAAAGAACACCACCAGACCAAGCACCATCGTGTAATCACGATTGAAAGCACTGGTGACAAAATCCTTACCCAGACCAGGAATATTGAAGATCGTCTCGATGACAAATGACCCAGCCACCAGGCCAGCAAAGGCAGGTCCCATGAAACTCACCACAGGCAAAATCCCGCCCCGCAAGGCATGTCGCAAAATCACCGTGTGAGCAGCGGCACCTTTGGCTCGGGCAGTTCGAATGTAATCCTGGGTTAAAACTTCACGCATCCCACCGCGTGTCAATCTCGCAATGTAAGCCGCATAAAAGAAACCAAGTGTTGCTGAAGGGAGCACTTTATAGGCTGGTCCATCCCAACCAGGGTAAGGAAACCATTTCAATTTCAAGGCAAACACAAGAACAAGAAAGGGGCCCAGCACAAATGTGGGAAGACAGATCCCCACCATTGACAGGCTGGAAGGCACATAATCCAAAAAGGAGTTGGGCTTGAGTGAAGCAATCACACCCAAAGTCAGCCCAAACACCAATGCGATGGACATTGAGTAAATCCCCAGCTCCATCGACTTGGGGAATTTTATTTGGATAATTTCGTTGACCGTTCGCCCTGGATACTTGAAGGAGGGGCCCAAATCGCCCTGAATTAAGTTGAAAAGATATTCTCCGTATTGGGCGATTAATGGCTTATCCATGCCATAGTGAGCTTCCAATGCTTTTTGCACCTCAGGACTGACCGCACGTTCATCCGCGAACGGTCCCCCCGGAGCCAATCGCAACATGAAAAAAGTCAGTGTTGCAACTGCCCACAATACAGGAATCGTTTGAAGTATTCGGCGAAGGATAAATCGAATCATATCGCAATGGTTGATTGGATGCTCAAGAGATTCCGTGATTCACCTCATTCAAACGACTAGTTTGCTTCCAGATAAAGATGTTTGTAAGGATGATGGTCAAGTATGGTTGGGTTCCAGTTTTTGACTGCTGGATCAAGAAGGTAGACTCTGGTATAAATGTAGATCGGAATGATGGGAGCCTCTGCCATTAAAATTTCTTCAGCCTGTTGAAAGTATTCAAGGCGTTGCTCAGCATCCCCAGTTTTGCCCGCTTGCGCGATCAGCTCATCATAGGCATCGGTTGACCACCCGGTTTGGTTCTGCTGGCTCCAGGAAGTCCACATGTCCATGAAGGAATTCGGGTCGACATAGTCACCAATCCACCCTGCTCGTGATAAAAAGTAATCACCGTTTCGTTGCGAATCAAGATAGACCTTCCACTCTTGATTGATCAGTTCCACTTCAATGTTCAAATGCTTGCGCCACATTTCCTGAATGGCCGCGGCAATGGCTTTGTGACTTTCATTGGTATTGAAAATGATGGAAGTTTTGGGGAAACCTTTGCCCTCTGGGTACCCAGCCTCAGCCAATAATTTCTTTGCTTGTTCAAGATCAGTGGGAATCCGTGCTCTGGTCGTGTAACCGGCAGTATTGGGAGGAGTAAAATAATTCCCTGGCATTTGCCCACCTCGCGTGACGTTTTTAACAATACTTTCTCTATCAACAGCCATCGCTAGGGCGCGCCTCACGCGTACGTCATCGAAAGGTTTTTTCTGGGTATTGATTCTATAAAAGTATGAACCCAGATAGGGGTCGATATGCACCAACTCAGGAGATTCCTTTTGATATTGTTCTATTTTCGCAGGAATCATCTCGTAGGTATTGTGCGTACCGCCATTGCGAAAAGCTCGATCCTGCGTTTCGATACTCTCAATCGGATAAAAATGTATTTCTCTGAGTCTGACTGTATCCGCATCCCAATAATCGGGATTCTTCTCAACAATCATGACATCACTGATGCGCCACTCCTTGAGACGAAATGGCCCGTTGCTTACGAAATTACCCGCCTTGGTCCATGGATTGCCTCGATCATCCGACTTCCCATATTTTTCAACCGTAGGCAAGTGAACAGGAAACCAGGTGTAGTGATTCAGGAGAGAAAGAAAATACGGAGCTGCGTTGTTGAGTGTGATTTCCAGCGTTCGATCATCAATGGCACGAGCTCCTACTTGGGAAAAGTCTTTCAGCTCCCCTTTGTTGTAGGGTTCGGCATTTTTCATCAGAAAAAGCATGTAGGCATATTTGGAGGCCAAACTTGGGGTCAGGATGCGTTGGAAAGAAAGGACAAAATCCCGGGCGGTAACAGATTCTCCATTGGTCCACTTTGCATTATCACGCAGGCGAAAGGTGTAAACAGTACCATCTTCAGATATGTCCCAACTCTCTGCCATCCCTGGAACCGGATGTAAATCAACAGGATCTTCCGTGACCAACCCTTCCGTAAGGGCAGAGATCACATT
>JBDQII010000066.1:0-15579 GCA_040264395.1 Verrucomicrobiota bacterium | reverse complement strand
GTCAAGAACAACGAATGCGGTTTGACCCTTTTTGACTTTATTGACCTGTGATTCATGCACCTTGATATCAACTTTCATCTGCGAAGTATCAGGCAATGTGATGAGATCCTGGCGTTTGCGCACGGTAGCGCCTTCTTCAATCATGGATTCCGAACTGAAACGACTTTTCGATTTCGCATAAACGACCATGCCGCCGATAGGGGCGTAAATTTTGGATTTGTCCAGTTGTTCGGTTTCCTTGTCCAGTCGCTCTTTATTCAGAATCAGCGAGTTGCTTTGCGTGATCAAATCGGAAATAGCCTTGTTGAGAGTGTTTGTTGACTGGAGAATCACACGACTTAGCTGATTGGATGCCTCGATCAAATCGGAAACATATTGTTCTTCGAGCTTGGGTAGGTCGTAATTTTGAAGCATCGTCAGTTCAGTCCTTTTCTGTTCAAGGTTGAGGAGTGAATTAGTAACGGACAATTGATCCTGCTCCAACTTGGTTTTTGTTTCGAACCCTTCTTTAAACAATCGCTGAGACCAGAAAAGACGGTCTTGGGCAATTTTCAGGTTTTCTTCAACCGTTTGAATTGAAATTTCCGCATTGCGCAATTGCTGCGATTTATCGCCTTCAATAAATTTCTTATAGTCAATGTAGGCAAAATTGGTGGACAAGATCCCTGCATCAATCTGACTTTGAACCTGACTTTGCTCGATTTGCAGGTTGGCCTTGGCAGCTTCAACTTCCTGCACTGCCTTTTCGTAGCTCAACTTTTGCTGGTTCAATTGTTCTTCTGCTTCTGCCGAATCAAGTTCAACGAGTAGTTCTCCCTCCTTGACCACAGTGCCTTCAGGTATGATGTAAATCACACGAGAGTTACCATCTACTTCATTGCGTATGACTTCCTGATTGACAGCTTCCAAGGTCCCCCCCGCATTAACAGATACGAGGAAGTCCCCTCTTTGCACGACATAAAAAGACTCTGACATGCCGCCGCCACCACCCAAGCTTGACAACAACCAAAGCACAATCAAAGCAGCGGTAATGACACCCAAAATTAGTTTGGGTTTTGCAGGGCTTGATTTATCCGCAGATTTTGAATTCTGACTCATAAGGATCTAATGTTAATTTAAAATGCTACTTGTTGAAAAGTTCTTCGGGCGTGGGCAGACCAAGATTGTTACTGTCTTCTTCAGCGTCAGTGGGAGGATTTTCTGATTTCAGCTGCCTCATGTTCAGATCAACAATGATCGCAGCTTGATCAATCCAAAAAGCATTCCCTTTGGTTCTCAGGACACCTATGTCCAGCAACAGGGACATACGCGCTTCCAGATAATCGACAACCAAAGTGATCAGGGAGTTGCGAGCCGCCACCAGATCGTCCTGAGCATCCTGGATATCACGAAGGGTAGCCCTTCCTGCCTGATAGTTCAGGTCAGCGCCTGTGACTCGTTCATCAGCCAACTGAACGGCAAGTTTTTGGATCTGATAATTCTGCTCAAACTGCTTGAGATTTCGCAGTCCAAGACGAATTTGATTCCGCTTGTTGTCAAGTGCCAAGCTGAGACGCCGAAGAGCTGCCTCAAAACTGATGATCGTAGAGCGATATTGGTTGCGCTCCCGAAACCGGTTGATCGGGAGATCTAATTCAACGCCCATACCCGCCCGAATGTCATCTGGATCGAAGCTGGTGTAGTCTGTTGGCCGATCCGAGGACAAGGATGCGTCAGCAAAGAAATCAATGCCAGTTTTGAGGCGATTGGCGGCCACGTATACCTTACGCTTGGAGTCCTCAAAGCGATCGATGTCGTTCATCAATGGCCACGAGTATTCCAATGCTAGCTCAAAAGCGTATTCGGGGTCTATGTCAAGCAATGGAAGTCCCTCACGAGACAAGGACTCAAGTGCGCTGTCATCCAAATTGAGATCGATGCCAAGCGGCAAGCCCAGATTGATTTTGAATCGATCCAGCGTGGTTTGATAGTTCGCTATGACATTGATGTAAGCGTTTCTGGTTGATAATTCTGATTGTTGCGCCTGACCAATGTAAACACTGGTCTCCAACCCAGCATCCAGGCGACGATTCAAACGGACCGTTTGATTCGTCCTGCTTTGATAATCAAGATATCGGTTGCGAATGATGTCTTTGTTCTGAAGAAGCCGAAAGTAATCAAGTACTGTACCGACGGCGAATTCATTCTGAAAATGACTGAAATCGCGAATGGCATAGGCCACATTGCGCTCAGCCTGCTTCAAATTTTCAGCAGCAACACGTCTGCCTGCGCCACGTAGCAGTGGTTGAAACAAATTAACCGAGATGGTGCTGACAGCAGAGCGTCTTGGATTTCCAGTATAAAATTTCAACAGGTCGTTGGCAAATGATGCACCGATATTTCCACCTGTTCGTAAGGCCTGATTAACGCTCAACCGTGAATTGACGCCACCGCTGCGCTCACCATTGCTGCCTCGGTCACCGGAAGCAGTGGATCGCGCAAGAAAATTGGGACTGAAAACAAACTCAGTTTCACTCAAGCTGAGGGCTGTAAGATAGAGAGATTCCTTCTGATTCTGGTATTCTCGGCTGCTTTGGATAGCAAGATCAATGGATGTATTGATATCGATGTATTTTTCCTCTTTGAAATTTCGGTCATCGATAATTTCTTGGGAGGATATGTCTTCAGTTAAGCGCTCTGAATAACGCGTATCAACACTGAACTCCGAACTCTGGCCGAAAAGATCGGTCTCAATCTGCTCAATAATTGAATACACGTCTTTATCAGTCTTCTTCTTGTAGTAGGAAGACTTGCAGGCTACTAACATGGAGCAACACGCGGTGGCTGCCAGAAAGATCCAGCGATTTGGTTTATTCCTGAATGATAATACCATTTTTTAATACATGCTCAATTTAGCAGGTGTGACACGGGAAGCCGGCCGGAAGTTACATCATAAAGTTACAAAGACAAGTGAGCTTGTTTCGGGAATCAACTCAAAAAAGAAACTGGCGTCCACAGCACGTGGACGCCAGAAGTGTTTAAAAACGATGATTTGGTCAGGAATAGCTAATTTTGTATGACGGCTCGAAATATCCGATGACGCCTTGGCGCTACTCGCTCAGTATGGGTGACAACGCCCGTCTCATTGACCAAATCCGATGCTCGTCTTGACCAATTTTCGAAATCATCCGTCGCTTCGATCGTGTAAACTTCACCTATATTGCCGGTAACCACAAAATTAACTCTGCGTCCGTCTTCATTGAGCGCCACAGAGAGGGACGGTCCTTCAGTGGGTTCCACCACAACAGGGTCGACGGAAACATTCGCAAATGAACTGCGGAGTGAAGCATCGGTCGTTGAAGCAAGAACGGCAAACTGACCTGCATCTGCCAAACTCACCGCATCTATGGTCAATACCGGTCCGGTGGCGCCAGAAATATCATTACCATTCAATTGCCATTGATAGGTGATGTTTTCGGCACCAATAGCCTCAGCTGAGAGAGTCAGAGCGCCACCCTCCAATAATGCAAGGTCTCCAGGTTGTTGTGCGAAGCTGAGCGGGTTTTCAATGCCTTCCACTGCAAAATTCTGCTCCCAATCGACAGCTTCAGGGCTATTGATGATCACTGACTGACCTACGCTGATAATCGGCTCTGCAGGCAACCATAATCCATCGACGAAAATAGCAGGATTCTCGACAGTGCCATCCAGGTTGATACCGCCTACCGTGGTTCCGGAAGGTGGATTAAAACCAAGGTCTGCGGAAATAAGACCGCCCGTCGCCAAACGGCTCCCCCGAGCAGATTCGCCTTGTGGGATAAAATTGTTCAGTGAACCGACAAGCGGCTTGCCAAAAGTAAACCACTGGTAAGCCGAAGGAGAATCAACTCGCGCTCCCTCTCCGGGGGTGAGACTCATCAAAGGATTTGACCAAGTGCTTGAATCTGCCGACCATGTATTCGCAATCCATACACCATCAACTAGTTTGGAGACACTGAAGCCGTCAGGGACTTCTGTGAATAGATCAGAGACCAAATTGCTTCCGGATTGAAAGGGATTGGAAACCATTGAATTACCCTGCGGTAGATCCACCAGGTGAAATCCAACACCCACAGACTGGGCTTTCATATTGAGGGCTCCAACAGTCAGCAACGCTAAAAAGGCGCTTGAGAATGACTTTCCAAATAAATTTCTTAACTTCAAAATGGCCTCCATGATATTCAGGATGTAGCAAAGACGATACCAATCTCTTAATCACCTAATAGATTATTGTCAAAGTTAATCGGATTTCCGGCTGCCAGAACGCATCACAACTCCAGATCTTCTTCCTCTTCTATCTCACGCAGACGGTTGCGCGGTAGCCGAAGCCTGACAAAACCATAGATCAAATATGCAGTAAAGATGACTGGAAGAATGATAGGCAGGATCTTGTTCTGCAGTATGAAAACAAGCCCAATAAACAGAATAGCCCCTACGATTGTTAAGAAACGCCCACGCGTTCGGAATCCAACACCTTTGAAAGAAGGATATCGCACCTCACTGATCATCATGGCTGATAGGAAGACCAATAAGACGGGCAAAACATACCTCCATTGACCAGTCGAAAACCCCTTGTCTTCCCACCACATTAAAAAAAGCGTTAAGGATGCCACCAGACCCGCCGCCGCAGGAATGGGAAAACCCAAAAATTCCTTATTGGACCCAGAATCCGGCTCCGCAGCCATGACATTGAAACGGGCCAGACGCAATGCACCGCATATTAAGTATACCGAGGCTATGAACCAACCGATCTCCTGATGCTGAATGAAAACATCCTTCAATACGATGCGGTGCACCAAAAACGCCGGAGCCACTCCAAAGGAGACAATGTCCGCCAGTGAATCAAACTCACGTCCAAAGGGGCTCTCCAGACCTCCCATGCGAGCTACCCGGCCATCCAACAGGTCAAACAAACAAGCTAACAGAATCAGCAAGAGCGCCTTGAGGATAATATTGTTAAAATCCTCACGCGTGGGATCAGCCTGAACAATATTCGTCAACGCAAGAAACCCACAGAACAGATTACCTGCCGTCATAAGATTCGGCAGGATAAAGATCCTTAACTTGGTGTTGGAGCCAGCACCACCGCTGTTCTCATGTTGAGCAACCATTTTTTCGTTTGTAGCGGATGCGCGGACTTTTCGAGATTGACGCGCCTTCCCTTCAGTTGTGTCAGATTGTCGCATCAACCATCACAGGCGTTTCAGACCAGGGCAGAGATCTGATCAACCCCAGAATTCTCTGGGATCGGTGACTTTACCCGTCAATGCACTCGCTGCAACTGTAGCGGGTGAAGCCAGAAAAACCTGAGATTCCTTGTGCCCCATACGACCCGGGAAATTGCGGTTGGTGGCACTGATGCATTTCATGGGTTTATTCATTCGCCCAAAAGTATCTACAGGTCCGCCAAGACAAGCTGAACAACCGGCATTCTCCGTCATCTGCACACCAGCTTCCGTCAAAATATTCCAGACACTGTTTCCATTCCATTCGGTGGTTTTTAGATCATCTACAATTTCAGGAGTCGCAGGCACGCCGAACGTATCGATTTTCACCGATTTGCCTTTGATAATATGGGCGAAGGCAAGGAAATCACTTGTTTTACCACCTGTGCATGAACCAATGTAGGCGCGGTCCAAGGCTAGATCACTCATCTCTTTCGCCAACTTGCGATTACCGGGATCCGGATGGCAAGCGACGGTCGGTTCCAATTTGCTCAGATCCACAGTCAAATCGGAAAAAAACGTTTCGTTGGTATCCCGCTCGACGGGCTCGTAAGATGAGCGAGTTCCGTTAAGAGCACATCGGTGGTCCACGTAAGCTTTGGTTTTTTCGTCAAATTCAAAAATTCCGTTCTTGCCTCCTGCTTCAATAGCCATGTTGGCAATGGTCATTCGATCATCAATTGTCAGACCGGAAGCTCCCTGTCCATCAAATTGCATCGCTCGATAGGTGGCCCCATCAAAACCGATCTCACCAATCACATGCAGGATAATGTCCTTTGCCATCACACCTGGCTGGATCTCACCTTCCAGGCGGAAATGCATTGTTTCAGGCACTTTGATCAGAAGTTTTCCAGTTCCCATGACGAAACCAGCATCGGTATTACCGATGCCTGTTGCAAACTGGTTGAACGCTCCCGCCATGCAAGTATGCGAGTCCGTGCCAAATAAAACTTCACCGGGGCGTGTATGACCACGATGCGCCAGAGCAGTGTGGCAAACACCCGCGTAATTCGAACCATATTGCTTCTTGAGCAAGCCCTGCGCCGGGTTAAAGGCCCACTTTCCATCAGGGTCATCGATCACGTCATAGAAGTAGGTAATGTCCTGCTCCTTCACGAAATCTCGAAGAATATCAACGTTCCGATTGGATCGAGAATCTGCAGTAAAGATGTAGTGGTCAGGAATAATGACAATACGTTCCTTGTCCCATACTTTCGCTGTTTCTCCAAACTCACGCTTGAAAACACCGATTGTACCGGGTCCGCATACATCATGGGTCATCAGGGTATCTGCCTTGACCCAAACATTATCACCTGCTTTGACTTGAGCCTTCCCTGAGGCTCGTGCCAGAATTTTTTCCGTCAACGTCATAATATTTCATCACCATAGACTAATTGTTTCCCGCACATCAATACCCATCTAGTATAGGGTCAGTCCCAACTATTGATATTTTTGGGACTGACCCTACTATTAGAAAAACAGTAGCTCTTTTTCTGGCACTTTTATAATGACCTGCTGACCCACTTTCCACTGCATTTCACTTGTTTCGCGGATGATGATCTTATGAGGTCCTGCTAGTATATGCACAAAAAGATCTGCTCCGGTAGGTTCCAACCACTGAATGCTACCTCTTAATAAAAGGGTTTCACTGGAATCATTACTGGGTAATTCATCTTCTTCCAGGAGATGACCCTGCTCAGGGCGAAACCCAATGACCTGATGGGCATTTTCGCCGAAATCAACCTTTTCAGGTAATCTCAATATTCCAACGGAATCAATACCAGGCAAGTGAGCTCGGTCTGTGACTTTAGCAGAATGCAGTTTCAAAAGGTTCATAGGAGGTGATCCTATGAAACTGGCGACAAATTGATTGACCGGTTTCTGATAGATAGTGAGGGGGGACGCGACTTGTTGCAGCGAGCCATTGTTCATCACCATGATCCGATCACCCATTGTCATTGCCTCAGCCTGATCATGAGTCACGTAGATCATCGTTGAACCCAGTTTGCGATGAAGTTCGGTCAACTCCATTCGCATCTGCAGTCGCATTTGAGCGTCTAAATTGGACAGAGGTTCATCAAAAAGAAAAACCTTTGGTCTGCGAACAAGGGCACGCCCAACGGCCACCCTCTGCCGTTGCCCTCCGGATAGTTGGTCGGGCATCCTGTTGAGTAGATCGTGAATGCCGAGCATGGCAGAAGCTTCTTCCACACGTTGTGCAATTTCAGGTTTGGGAAATTTTCTGAGTTTCAAACCCAGTGATATGTTTTCCAAAACACTCATGTGCGGATACAGCGCGTAATTCTGGAAGACCATCGCGACATCCCGATCTTTCGGTTCAAGGTCATTGACCTTGATGTCATCCATATGAATGGAACCGCCATCAATCTCCTCCAGACCTGCAATCATTCTTAGCGTTGTCGTCTTGCCACAACCAGAGGGTCCCACGAGTACCATGAACTCGCCGTGGTTGATCTCGAGGGTCAAATTGGAGACAGCGGTGGTTTTTGACTTTTTGGATCCAGTATAAAACTTGGACACATTTGTAAGTAAAACTTTAGCCATGTGATCTGTAAGCGTAGACTAACAACTTTGACGCAAAGCACAAAGTGAGATATGAGATTGTTTTATACGGCAGCGATTCTAGCCGAACGAGGTGAATGACTCCAGTAGACAAACCTAAGACTTCAAATATTTTGATTATTTATCCTAATTTTTACTATTACTTAACCTTATGACTATTGCAAATGAATCCTGGATGCGTTTTCAGCGCTACATGCTCCAGTTCGACAAGATCAATCTGGCTTTGGATATCAGTAAAGTCGACTTTGAAGACGAGCATTTTGAAATATTGCGAGAGAGAGCACTTGATGCTTTGAAATTAATGCAACAGCTTGAGTGTGGGGAGATTGCGAATCCGGATGAAAATCGCATGGTAGGGCATTATTGGCTTAGAAATTCTGATTTGGCCCCTTCTGAGGAATTAAAGACAGTCATCGATGAGACATTGGATCAAATCAACCAATTTGTTCAAAAGGTCCATTCAGGAGATGTCAGTGGTGTGCATGGAAAGTTTGAAAAAATCCTGATAATAGGAATTGGTGGTTCAGCTTTGGGACCACAATTTGTATCTACTTCCCTCGAAAAACCAGGTCTGGATCCGATAAAGCCTTTCTTCTTTGACAACACGGATCCAGATGGCATGGATCAAGTGCTGGGGCATTTAGGTGAGTCGCTGGGTAAAACTCTGAGCATCGTTATTTCGAAGTCCGGAGGTACGAAGGAAACAAGAAATGGCATGTTGGAAGCCAAACAAGCCTACCAAAAGGCCGGTCTTGATTTTTCCAAGCACGTGGTCGCAATCACCAGCGAAGGAAGCCAATTGGACAAAATTGCCAAAGAAGAAGCTTGGCTGGAAATCTTTCCCATGTGGGATTGGATAGGAGGTCGAACGAGTGAACTATCCGCTGTAGGATTGCTTCCAGCTGCATTACAAGGCATCGATATTCAGGCCATGCTGGAGGGAGCCAAAGACTGCGATGAGGCCACGAGATCAATGAATATCAATTCGAATCCGGCGGCTTTGCTTGCCATGATGTGGCATCATTGTGGATCCGGAAAAGGTGAGAAAGCCATGGTCGTCCTCCCCTACAAGGACCGATTGCAACCCTTCTCTAGGTATCTCCAACAACTTGTTATGGAATCACTGGGCAAAGCGAAAGATCTAGAAGGCAATATTGTTGAACAGGGAATTGCTGTGTATGGAAACAAGGGATCGACGGATCAACACGCCTATATTCAACAATTGCGAGATGGAAGGAACGATTTCTTTGCAACGTTCATCGAGGTGCTTCAAGATAGGCATGGATCTTCAATGGAGGTGGAACGCGGTGTCACCAGCGGAGACTATTTGAATGGATTTTTTCTGGGCACTAGAAAAGCGCTTTACGATAACAAGAGGGATTCCATTACCATCACAATCGATGAAGTAAGCCCAAGAACAATAGGCATCCTGATCGCATTATATGAGCGCGCAGTAGGGCTTTATGCATCAATGATCCATATCAATGCCTACCACCAGCCAGGAGTTGAAGCTGGGAAAAAGGCTGCAGGAGAGGTCATTCATCTGCAGGTCGAAATCCTGGATCATCTCATCGAAAATGCTGGAACCAAATATACTGTGGAAGCTCTAGATCAAGCCCTGGGCAATCACGAAGTGCAGGAAGACATATTTAAGATCTGCCAGCACCTCGCTGCGAATCCATCTCGAGGAGTACAAAAAGAAGGGGGTAATTCTCCTTCCGACGCCCGTTTTGCATTCAAGGGTTGAAGCAAAATATCTTTAAACCAAAATCCCATTTCCATGTTCGAATATCCACGTCATTTTGATGTTATTGTTATCGGTGGAGGTCATGCCGGTGTTGAAGCCGCCCTGGCATCTGCCAGAATGGGGTGCCAAACATTGATGCTGTCCATCAATGTGGACACCATCGGCCAGATGTCCTGCAACCCGGCCATAGGAGGCCTTGCCAAAGGGCATCTCGCAAGGGAAATCGATGCAATGGGGGGAGAAATGGGTAAGGCCACCGACATGACGGGTCTCCAGTTCAGGATGCTGAACACCAAAAAAGGACCTTCTGTATGGGCTCCCAGAGCACAATGCGACAAAAAAGCATACCAATTTCGCTTGAAATGGGTATGCGAACGAGAACCAAACCTCTTCCTTCAACAAGGACAAGCGGGCAAACTCCTGATCAAAGACCAAAAAGTTACCGGTGTCGAAACCCAGTTTGGAGTCCAGTATCTAGGAAAGACGGTCATCATCACTACCGGCACTTTTCTACGAGGCTTAATGCACATTGGAAAATCGCAGTCTTCAGGTGGCCGAGCCGGTGAATCAGCAGCCATGGGTCTATCAGAATCCTTAAAAGAAATAGGGCTCAAATTAGGACGTCTAAAAACAGGAACGCCACCCCGTATCCTTAAGAAATCCATTGATTTCACCAAGACAGAAACGCAACCGGGAGATGAACCCGTACCTTATTTCAGTTATTGGAAGGACGATTTGTTCCACGTGGAACATTCTGGAATTCAGATATCGGATATAGGGCATTCTGAGGGAAAGTATCCACCGGGTTCGATTTTGGATAAAATGGGAGGTCAATTGAAGTGCCAAATCACCCAGACAACAAAGAAGACAGGGGAAATAATAAGAAAAAACCTTCATATGTCTCCTATGTATTCGGGAATAATAGAGGGAACCGGTCCTAGATATTGCCCTTCTATTGAGGATAAGATAGTAAGGTTTGAAGATAAGGAAACCCATCAGGTGTTTTTGGAACCAGAGGGTATTGCTACAGACGAATACTACATCAATGGTTTTTCGACCAGTTTGCCGTTCGAGGTACAAATCGATTTGATTCAATCCATTCAAGGCTTGGAGAGTGCGGAGATATTGAGACCAGCTTATGCCGTAGAATACGATTTTGTAGATCCGACTCAACTTTGCGCTTCACTGGAGACCAAATCTTGCGATGGATTGTTCCTAGCAGGGCAGATCAACGGTACATCGGGTTATGAAGAGGCAGGAGCTCAAGGACTGGTTGCAGGCATAAACGCTGCGCGGAAAGTGCAGAAAAGCGAGCCAATCGTTCTCAAGAGAAACGAAGCCTACATTGGTGTTCTGATAGATGACCTGGTCACTAAAGGAACCAGCGAACCGTATCGAATGTTCACTTCAAGGGCTGAATATCGCTTGCTTTTGCGGCAGGATAATGCAGACCAACGCCTAAGCAGACTTGGGCATGACTTAGGTTTGTTACCCGAGAGAAACTTTAAACATTTTCAGGAAAAGGAAGATTTGATTCAAAGTGAAGTGAAAAGACTCAGATCAACTCGCAAAGAAGGTGTACTATACAGCCAGATACTCAAGCGCCCTGAAATAGGTTATTTGGATATACCAGAACCTAATCATTTATTGACTACAGATATTCAACAGCAGGTGGAAATCATCATTAAGTATCAAGGATATATCGAGCGTCAGGAGATGGAGATTGAAAAATTTAAGTCCATGGAGGAAAAACAAATTCCTCAATGGATGAACTATGATCGCATTGCAGGACTGCGCAACGAAGCGCGGCAAAAATTTGGTGAAATTCAACCTAGCACTTTGGGTCAAGCTTCTAGAATTTCAGGCATTTCTCCTGCTGATATCTCTCTTCTGATGGTTCACATGAAACAAGCATCGCGTCATCTATCCTAGCACCTTTTTGAAACATTGTTCTACGTGGAACACGCTTTCTCTGGAGATTTTGATTCTGCCTATTGTTCTGAGGATGTGTGCACAAAATCTGCAGCGTGTTATTCTGTATCCGCAGAATTAGATGCTTTTTGATCCTATAGAAAAGCAAACCAACTGCCATTTGATTTTGGACTAATCAATAATGAGATCAGTTAGTAGAGTAGCATAGACAATTTTTGATCGCCTTTAGGTTTTAAGTATCGAACCAGCCAATGAATCCTTATACCCATTACTTTCTCGTATGAATAAATGGAATGCTTCTGGATGATTTCTTGATTTTTGATGTCACGTTCTCGCTTGCTGTATGACCCTTAATTATTGAAATCTCGAGTAAGATTTTGACCGAGCTGTCATGTGATTAATATCTGAACTCAATTGTGTTGAACGAAAAATTTGTCTCCCGACATTTCAGACAAGCACTTTGAAAAACCAAAGTTTAACATTATTAAGAACAACTTTTTTTGAGCTTATCGAAACATACATCTGTTGGCGCAGGCACTAGATAATTCCAGCGGGGAAACGAATTCTTTTGGCTGTCTTACAATTCCAGAATTAAAAGCTTATCAAAAAGAATGAAGGTATATGAATCTTTACTCTATTGGAAAAAATTCGATTACGAGTTGTTTTTTCTCACTCCAGTCTGATTCTCAAAGAATGATGGGATTCAACTTGAGACGATCACGCAGCGATAAGTAATGGTTACTTTCAGAAGATAATTTCAAGCGTTTAATAAGACTTTATTAGTCACCGAGTCGGCCTCCTTTCTGAGATAAATTCATTACTTTAGTTGAGGAAGTCTTCCATGGTAAGACATGTTCTTTCATCCAATGATCCAAGCATTTTAGAATGCTGATTTTTGGGGTTTTTCACACATGAGGAATCCAATTAAAGCTGGGTATTTTCAAACTTTTTAAAATTATATCGAATTCAAAAATCTCCGGTTGGTAGTTTGAATTTCGTGACCATTTTTATGGAAGATTTGGCGTGTATCAGATTGCACGATTATATTGGATTCCATGTCTTCTGGATTAAAATCTCAAAGAAAAACCATATCGATTAACGTTTGGAATATGGACGACCGCAAGGAAAGCTACTAGATTTGATTTCAAAACTCCCTTTTTAAAAACCGTAAACCATACAATTTAAGTGATTTAAGTAACTTCACATTTATTGAGATAGCAATGGATCTGAATTCGTTTGCCCAGGGAAGTAGAAATTTGAATAGCCTTATCATAAAACTTACTTATGATTAACATAAGTAAGTTTTATTAACGATTTAATTCCATGCCAGTGTTTTGAGACTTTCAAATAGGAACCCTTATGGTAGATCATCGGGGTTGTGAATCACTTGCCGAAAAGACTCCATTAATTGTTTTATGAAACGCCCCGTTAAATCAAAGTGCTCTTTGATAATTGTCGTTCTTTTTTTATTTTCATTCGCAGCCACCAGTATCCTTCGCTCTGCTGAAACCCGCGAGCAAGGTCTTGAGGTCATACGGCTTTGGAAAACAACGCCTCCCGCGCCGAACATGGAACTTGGGGGCGAGATCGATACCACAAAGCCAGACAGTAATTTAGTAGCTGATCGAAGAGTCATTCGATTGGGCAATGTCTCCAATCCGACCCTCACAGTGCATCGTCCGGATCAAGACAAATCAAACGGCACTTCCGTTGTGATTTGCCCCGGCGGTGGACACTACATTCTTGCTTGGGATCTCGAAGGCACGGAGGTGGCAGGATGGCTGAATGACCTTGGGGTCACTGCCTTTATTTTGAAATACAGGGTGCCATCACGCGAGCGTGAAGGACGCAGATGGATCTCAGCTGTGCAAGATGCGCAGCGGGCGGTCAGTACGGTACGATATCAGGCTGAGTATTTGAATATTGATCCGGAACGAATCGGTATTCTGGGATTTTCAGCTGGTGGAGAAACTGCAGCGCTGACCGCCTACCTTGACTTACGTCAGTATGCGCAACGGGATGCCGTGGATCAGGTATCACATCTGCCCGATTTCAACATCCTCATCTACCCGGCCGGTTTAGTAAATAAAAACAAAACCGGGCTTCAAGATCATATACAAATCCATGAAAAGTCACCGGCTACTTTCATGGCGCATGCGTTCGATGATCGAGTTCCTGTGGAGGGTTGTATTTTCCTCATGCATGCCCTGAAAAATAAGGGAGTGGCTTCGGAGTTGCATATATATGCTCAAGGAGGTCATGGATATGGTTTGCGAAAGACAAAATCACCCGTCACCACTTGGGACCATCGTTGCGCTGATTGGATGCGATCTCAGGGATGGCTCTCAGATTTCAATTGAAGATAAGAAATTTGATTTTCATGGTCACTTTCTGTTGTTGCTCTCGTCTTTTTGAAAGATTCAACCACGGACAACATTTGACCCACCCCTTCCAATATTATTTGTTGGATATGAAGTTATTGTCAGAACATGAAATAGATATTCATCTCATGAAAGCAGGTCGCCGTATTCGTATCGTTGGTACGAGGCCGACGGTCATGCTTTCAGTGAATGATGTCTTCAAGGGCTGGTTTGAGAACACCGATGATGCATGGAAAGCCTTGGAGAAAAACCGTATCCATTTGAAAGTCAGTAATGATTCGACAATGCGGTGATACAGAATCATTGATCGATCAACGATCTTTCGCGCGAGCGCGAGGAGATCCGTTAACTAAAAACCATTGATACGATCGTTTTGCCGTGCACTAACGAGCGATAGGCATTTTTACATTCGTTCGCTGTTGGTAACCCCGGTGCCAGTTTTGAACCCAAAGTTCTTTCAGGCGAACATAACCAACATGGCCGTCAGTATAAGCAAGATTGACTCCCTGATTGTGCCGGTCGACGAAAAATCGGCGCATGCCCTGAGTATTGTCCCCGCCTTCGTAGTTCGGAGGAGGCGTGTTTTCGGATCGTGGCCAGGCGTCTACCCAATTGCCATCACCATACAACGGCACATTCGCGCTACTGTTGAGATACATGCCCCAGTAGCGATTCCGTTCCTCAGTCGTTTTTGGCTCGTAAAAACTTCCCATGGGCCACTGCATCCATGAGTTAATGGTATAGCTGCCCTCTGCCTTGCTTTTAGCAAACCCGCCCCACCAGAAACTCCAATTGGTTTTACTGTCTCCAGGGCCATCTTTTTTTGAGCGGTTTTTAACTGAAGGACAAATAATCGTCTGCATGGAGCCGTTATACTTCTGTTGAGGATCATCGGCGTAGGAACTGTCTCCCATGTACGGGGCAATCGCGTGAAACCAGTAAGGCTGACTTGGCCCCAGGACCTGGATGACCTTGTCTTCATGATCATCTGCATAAAGAATGGTGGCCAGTGCCACTTGACGCAGGTTATTGACACACTTGATGGTCTTGGCCTTCGATTTCGCACGACTAAGCGCGGGTAATAACATGCCTGCCAAAATAGCAATGATGGCGATCACCACCAGGAGCTCGATCAGTGTAAAACCTTTCTTTTTCATGGGATGCACAAACTATGATGGAAATGAGACAATCAGCCAAGTTTGAATTTTTTCAAGCTTCGTGGAGGCGCTCAAAACGTTAAACTAGTGCTTGCCAGCATGATGGATTCGTTTTAGTTTTTTTGTCCTGCAACGGCATGCCGGCGTGGCGGAATTGGCAGACGCGCTAGACTCAAAATCTGGTTCTCGCAAGGGAGTGGGGGTTCGATCCCCTCCGCCGGTACCATAAACAGTTCAGGAAAATCATGGATTTTTTAACCTGCTGTATTTTCCAAGTATTCCTCTCGGATATTTAAAAATGTTTTGGGGTTTTGTCACATGCATTTGTGCAGCGACAGATAGACGGTATTTTTCCAAAATATAACAAAAGCAACTTCTTCTGGTGGTATCATGCCATTGGAATACACATCAATATTTCTATATAACTGATAACCTGCATATTACGATCACGTCAAAAATTCTTTCGAGATAGGAATCTTTTGGAGGTTTACGACTCGGAAATTCCATTAACCTCTTTCTTGAAAACTTTTTGGCCC
>JBDQII010000065.1:0-15653 GCA_040264395.1 Verrucomicrobiota bacterium | reverse complement strand
TTACGAATGGTTGAGAGCTTCTTCGGTTCCCAAAGAAACGATTTGGCTCCTGTGGACGCAACTTCATTTGCCGATCCATATCCGGGAATACCTCTATAGGAGGTTTACGTGAGATGGTGCCACGAAATCCGGCCACTCCTACGACGGCCACGATTAATAATATGTAAAGGGTTAAAAAATATCGCATCTCAGTCCTCCACCATTTCCATATGTTTACAGCCAGTCGATTCAAGCAATTCGCGAGTCTCCGATTCGATGTAACGGGGATCCGAAGTTTCGATAATCACGTAAAATTTGTCATGGGTCGCCCCCTTGAAACGACGGTTCTTTAACAAAGGATGATGTAGTTTAGGCAACCGATTCAAAAGCAACATCCCAAACAATGCCCCAAAAGCAGAGAGTAGAATGGTCATTTCATAGACAACCGGAAAGGGAAACATCGGACTAAACAGTGGCTTACCTCCCACAACGATTGGGTAGTTGACGCTGTTCATGAACCAAACCATTAAGTAACCCGCGGTGAAACCTGTCGCTCCACCACAGAAAGAGAACCAGCCTACTTTGGAGTCTTTTAGCCCCATGGCATCGTCCATCCCATGAACGGGGAATGGAGTGTGAACATCCCATCGAGAATATCCAGCATCCCTGATTTTCTCCGCGGCATGCATGGCATCCGCAGGCGTCGTAAATTCAGCCAAAAGGCCGTATGCTTGAGAATTATCACTCATTAGTGGTGACCTCCTTTCGCACCACCCAGCGGGTGATGTGGATCTGCCTGATTGGTGACCCCCTTTACTTCAGAAATGGCGATCAATGGCAGGAATCTGATGAACAACAGAAACAGAACCATGAACAATCCAAAAGTACCGACAAAGGTCAACACATCTACTTTGGTTGGAGAATAGTATCCCCAGTTAGCCGGCAGGTAGTCTCGATGCAGCGAAGTGACAACAATCACAAACCGCTCAAACCACATGCCGATATTCACGAAAATCGATAAAACCCAAACAACCAAAACGTTCGTCCTCAGTTTCTTGAACCAGAAAAACTGGGGAGTGATCACGTTGCACGAAATCATGATCCAATAAGCCCACCAATAAGGGCCAAAGGCACGATTCTGGAAAGCATAGGCTTCGTAAGGATTACCACCATACCAAGCGATGAAAAATTCCATTCCATAGGCATATCCTACGATAGTGCCGGTGGCTAAGGTTACCTTGCACATCAATTCGATGTGTCGGATCGTCAGCAAATCTTCTAGCTTGAAAATCGAACGCAACGGAATCATCAAGGTCAGCACCATGCCAAAACCTGAGAAGATGGCTCCCGCCACGAAATAAGGAGGGAAGATAGTAGTGTGCCAACCCGGCAACTGCGATACTGCAAAATCAAATGAAACGATACTGTGCACCGACAGAACGAGTGGTGTAGACAGGCCAGCCAAAAGGAGGTAAGCCTTTTCGTAATTGCTCCAATGACGGTTCGATCCTGTCCAACCTAATGAGAATAAACCGTAAGCGAATTTCCGAATGAACCCCTTGCAACGGTCTCGAATGGTTGCCAAGTCAGGAATCAACCCCATATACCAGAAAAGAAATGAGACCGTGAAATAAGTGGACACCGCGAATACGTCCCATAAGAGAGGAGATCTAAACTGCGGCCATATGGGTCCATTTGCGTTAGGCAAAGGAAACAACCACCAGGCAAACCAGATACGTCCCACATGGATGCCGGGAAAAATCCCCGCACACATCACAGCGAAAATGGTCATCGCCTCAGCTGCCCTGTTGATCGATGTCCTCCATTTCTGTCTCAATAGAAACAGCACCGCAGAAATCAAAGTTCCAGCATGACCAATACCAATCCAGAACACGAAATTCACGATAGCCCAACCCCATGCGATCGGATGGTTCAGACCCCAGACTCCGACACCTGTGGAGATCAGATATCCGATCATGGCAAAGCACATGAGCATCAACGGGAGACTGCAAGCCATCATTACCCACCACCACCTTGGTGTTTTGCCTTCAATGATACCGGCTATTTGGTCGGAGATCCAAGCGAGGGAGCGATTGTTCAGAACCAATGGTTCGCGCTCGATTTCTCGAGGCGGAGGTGCAATTTTGACTGAAGGATGTGTGCCTGGCGATGACATCAGTGTTGCCCTCCTTCTGAGTGAGTTTCAACCGCATGTCCACTCTCGTGGGCTTCCCCTCCGTGGGCCGAGCCATGTTCCTCAAAAGGACTTCCCATGTTCTCTGTATACTCCAAAGTGCTCAATGGCATGGTATGATAGTCGGGCATGTTTTTGTTCGGATTACGAATCTTTGCCAGATAAGTCGTGCGCGGCCTGGTATCCAGGAATCCGAGCACGGAATAGTTGCGCGGGCTCTTCTTGAGTTTGGATACCTTGCTTTCAGGATCTAATAAATTACCAAATGCAATCGCATCTGCCGGACAAGCCTGTTGGCAGGCAGTTTTGATGGTCCCGTCAGCCACTTCGATGTCTCCAGAATCTCTGGCAGCGACCTTCTTGGCAATTTTGGCTTGCTCAATACGCTGAGTACAAAAGGTGCATTTTTCCATGACGCCACGCATACGAACAGTGACATCGGGGTTTTTGGCCATTTCTATTAGATCAATATCCTCTTCAGGCCGAGAAGCAAGCGGTCCTTCATAAAGCTGGTCGATGGGACGCTTGTTGTAGTCAAAATAGTTAAATCGACGCACTTTCCACGCACAGTTGTTGGAACAATAACGAGTTCCGACACAACGGTTGTAAGCCATGACATTGAGTCCTTCGTGATCATGAACAGTCGCATTGACTGGGCAAACACTTTCGCAAGGAGCACTTTCGCAGTGCTGACAAATCATCGGTTGATTGACGACTTGGGGATCATCAATCCATTCCTGGTATGGCTGCTGATCATCCATGATCAGATTGCTTGCATTACCGCGTGTTTCAGGGTTACCGCTGTAATACCTGTCAATACGCATCCAATGCATTTCACGACTGTTGCCTACTTGCTCCTTGCCAACAATTGGAATGTTGTTTTCGCTCTGGCAAGCAACCACACAGGAAGAACAACCCACGCAGGTCTGCAGATCGATGGCCATTCCCCACTGATGTATGTCGCTGCTCGTGGATGGGCGGGCTTTATATGGATGCTCGTAGATTTCTGCTGGATTCCCTTCATCATCGTGAGGGATATGGCTTGTATGCGCCTCCAGATCCATGTTCTGGGCAAAATCATGTTTTTCTTCAAATTGCTCAAGGTTTGCCTCGCGGACAATCGCACGCCCTTCCATCGACCAGTGGTCCTGAGTGCATGAAATATCGAAGATACGGTTCAAGCGGTTGAGCTTGGCTCCAGTTCCAAAGTTGCTGTTTTTGGATGCACGGATGGCATACGCATTGAAGCCGACCGATTCAGAGTCGATCCCACCAACTCGGCCACTGTGGGTACGCCCATAACCGAGGGCAAGCCCCAGAGAAAAATCTGCAAAACCGGGCTGGATCCAGACAGGACCCTGAACTTTGCGACCGTCAAGGACGATTTCTACCATCTCCTTGTTCTTGATTCCCCCCAGCTCAGCCGCAGTACGGCGGCTCATCAATACCACATTATCCCAGGTGATCTTGGTCATTGGGTCGGGCATCTCCTGCATCCAGCCGTTGTTATTGAAACGGCCGTCATCCATGCTCGAATCACGGTGAAAGACGACTTCTAGAGAATCTTTGGATGCCGCTGAGGATTGATCTGCTTCGGTGATCGCCTGACTCACTTCACGGGTCACTGCTGACCAATCGAAAGCATCCGCCTTTAAATCTACATTCTCTGGCTTGAGAGACTCCAGATAACCATCATGAAGAAACTGTTTCCATTGACCTTCAAAACCAGCTTCCCCTACAACTCCTCTAAGGGTTGATCTAACGATATCGTAAGGATTAATTTCATCATTGCCAGCAATGCGAGCAATTACCTCCAGCTCGGTGAGACCATCAAAAAGAGGAGCCATTAATGGCTGGACGGGGAGGTAGCTTCCATCACCTGAACGCGCATCACCCCAGGACTCGAGGTAATGAGCCATTGGCAAGTGCCAGTCACAACCGTCGGAAGTTTCATCGTCGTAATAACCCAGACGCACCACAGTTTTTGCTTTGCGCTGAGTGATTTTCCAGTCGAAGTCAGCAGGAGCGTCATAAACTGGATTTCCCCCTAGAACAACGAGCGTGTCCACACTACCCGCATCACATTCCCCCTTTAACGCCTCGAGAGAGTCGTAGGAGATGGAGTTATCCGAAACATAAGACACCGTTTCACCCAAGTTACCGAGCAGGACATTGAGTGCAGTGGCTAGCTGGTGAACAGATTCAGGCTGGCGGTATCCAGCAACTACGAGACATTCGCCTTGGTGAGCAACCAGATCTTTCACCGATTCCGTGATCCATTTGGGATCAACGGCAACTGCTTTCGCTTTTTCACGAAGCGAACTTCGCAAGGCGGTGATGGGACTGCCTGCATCGTCATCACTGTTTCCGATCTGATTGAAAATTTCTTCAACCATTGCAGCTGCAACGCTGAAAACCTGACCAGAAGTGACTCGCAGACGATGGTCAGCATTTGAGCCAGTCAGTGTCATTAGGCTTTCGACTGCGTATAGTCGATTCATCGTTGAGTGATGATCCTCTGTCTCTTTCAATCGGCGACCATCAGCATAACCACGTATGTGGGAATAAGATTCCTGCTCAGCTCCAAGGAAGTCATTGTCCAGGGAGAAGATCACCTTGGCTTTGTCGAAATGAGGCATGGGACGCAATGCCTTTCCAAAAGACTTCACAGAAGCTTTTGAAGCATTTCTGAAATCAACCGGCTCATATCCATGCCATTTGGCCTCAGGAAGTTGTTCGCGAATCATCATTTCAAGACGATTACGAGAGGGCGAACTTGTCGGTTGGACAAGGAAATGAAGTCCTTTTCCCTTGTTTGCCTGGAACTTGCTACTGATCGCTTTCAACCCACCAACGGCAGCGGAGCGGGTCGAAGCGTTCCCTTCTTTGAGAAATTTTTTGGAGCGATCTGGATCGTAGAGATTCAGCAATGAAGCTTGCGCGAAAGCATCCGTGCCTCCCTTGCCAAATGACAGATCGGGATTGCCTTCAACTTTGGTAGGCCTCCCATCGTTGGACTTGGCCAACAATGGCACGGCGGAGTCACGTGTGGGCATGGAAGTTGCAAAATATTGCGGCACACCGTGCACGTAATTTTGAGGCATCTTGGAAAACGGCACAATCGTTTCCTCCGGACGCCGACAGCCCGTCAGGCCCATCCCCCCAAGAAGAAAAGAGGCTCCCATGATTTTGACGAAATCGCGACGAGACTGACCACTGGGAGCTTCCAAAGTGCTTTCGGGGAATTCTTTTTCCACCCATTGACGAAACTCAGGAGTCTCCGTCAGCTCGTCCAGACTGCGCCAGTAAGCAGGTCCAGATGTTTTTGGGGAATACGTTAGGTCTTTCATCGATGACACGCAGAACAGTTTACAAGGGATTCAACTCTCCAATCATGGACCATTTGGTCTCCATGGGTTTGTTGTAATTCGGAAGCCTTCTGGGGATCCTCATCCCATTTCCAATCCAAGTCGGTAATCTTGTCCAAAGGCCGGATTTTAGCAGCAGGATCTCGGTGGCATTCGAGACAAAAACTCATACCGAATGGTTTCGCATGATATACCTCATCCATTTTGTTGACAGGGCCGTGGCATTCAACGCAGGAAAATCCACGGTTCACATGCACCGAATGGTTAAAATAAACATAATCTGGAACTTTGTGTATCTGGACCCAAGGGATGGGCTCACCCGAATCGTAGCTCTCTCTGACCATGGCCAGTTTGGGATCGTCCTTTTTGACCTGATTGTGACAATTCATACAAACCGAGGCTGCAGGAACGTTACTATACCAGGACGATTCCACTGCGTTGTGACAATAACGGCAGTCGAGACCAAGCTGGTCTGCATGGATGGCATGCGAAAACGCCACGGGTTGGACAGGTTGATAGCCCACCCGCGTGTATTTAGGTGTCGCATAATAGGTCAAGCCGACCACCGTTGCTCCCCCCAGAAGGATGAGCCCGACGATAACGCGGATAGGCAGTTTATTCGTCCATTTTGGAAAAACGTCCGACATTCAGATATCTATAGTTAATATTAAGTTAATAAAAGCGGAACAAAACTGTTGTTCACCAATGCTTCACGTTTCATTGAAACAAGTAGCCCCAAAAGAAAACCACTTTCTTCATAAAAAAAGCGGCATCACTTTAGGATTAGCCACAAGCAAGGCAAGGAAAGAAACAAAAACTCTTTCCAAAGCCAAAACCTGCAGGCACTACCCTGGGAAAAACCACTTGTTACGCGTTTAGAGATGGAGGCGGAGGTCGGAATCGAACCGACGCATAGAGCTTTTGCAGAGCCCTGCCTTACCACTTGGCTACTCCGCCTAAACTTTTAAACCACTGTTTTTCAGCAGCTTGCATGCTCAAGCACTCCAAAATAACGCAACGCATTATTAATGCTGGAAATATGATTATCAGAACCCATCCAGCCTCGTCAATAACGCTTGTGAAAAAAATCACAAATTCACTTGCACCACTTTTAAGCTCTCGGTAGCTTGCAGGAAACTGGAGGGGCTTTCTGTTTAGATCACAATGAATCCATCACAAAAAGAAATAGGATACAACACTAAAGTCGAAGGAGACGTGATAGTCACTCAGGTCGATGCTGTGCTGAATTGGTTTCGGAAGAATTCCCTTTGGCCGATGCCGATGGGATTGGCTTGCTGCGCCATCGAATTGATGGCAGCGGGATCCAGCAGGTTCGATATTTCGAGATTCGGCTCAGAAGTGATGCGTTTTTCACCACGTCAGTCTGATCTTATGATAGTGGCAGGCACGGTAACCTACAAGATGGCCCTGGCATTGAGGCGCATTTACGACCAGATGGCAGAGCCCAAGTGGGTGATTGCCATGGGAGCATGTGCCTCTACTGGTGGCATGTATCGCAGTTATTCCGTTTTGCAGGGTGTGGACAAGATCGTGCCTGTGAACGTCTATGTGGCAGGATGCCCCCCCCGGCCGGAGGCTTTGCTGGATGCGTTGATGAAGCTGCAGAAGCAAGTCGCAAAAGAGCCTTTGATAAGGACACACAAGGCGCCTAAACCGGATGCTCTCGCAGGTGCTCACGTCAAGTAACTCAAACAATTACGCATTTACAAAAACCATGAGCGACGCAAGCATCGAGAAAACTGCAAAATTGGCGAACGACTTGAAAGCCAAGTTCGGTGATTTGCTTTCGGAAATATACGAGTTCAGGGGCGAATGCACACTTGTGGTCGATGATACCACGAAAATCGTTGAGATTTGCCATTACGCAAAAAGTGAACTTGGTTTCGACTGCCTGACGGATCTGTCAGGGGTGGATCATCTGGGGGAAGAACCCCGGTTTTCTGTGGTCTACGAGCTCTACGGGCTGACCCACAAGACTTATTTACGTCTGAAAGTGTTTGTTGAAGAAGAGGATTGTGAAGTGCCTTCTGTGGAAAAAGTTTGGAAAACGGCTGATTGGCATGAGCGCGAAGCATACGACATGATGGGTATTCGGTTTACGAACCATCCGGATCTAAGACGTATCCTCATGTGGGAGGGCTACCCTTACTTTCCGTTAAGGAAGGATTTTCCTCTGGAGGGCAAAGAAACCGAGCTGCCAGACGTTGCATTCACTGAGAAGGCTCCTTTGGAAGGCGGACCTTTTGTAACTTCTCCAGGACAGCCACATACTACTTTGCGTGAACCAAGGGCGCGCACAGTAGATTAAAGGCTAAAAATATCGTTTGCTCAGAAACAAGGTTCTAAATTACCAACTCTAGGATCAGAACCGGGAAAACAAGCGGAAGTAACATTTTGAAAGAAGATTAACATGGCACCAGAAATCAAAGACCTGGAAATAAAGGACGCCGCTGGCAGAACGCTGGATGGTATCGAGTCCGCTGAGGTGCAGGGTCAGGAGGAGATGATGGGCGAAAAACTCGTCCTCAACATGGGTCCCTCTCACCCTTCAACCCATGGAGTGCTGCGCATTGTCTTGGAACTTGATGGTGAAATCATCACTAAGGCCAGTCCGGATGTGGGTTATCTGCACCGAGGCGATGAGAAAATTGCAGAAAACATGACTTACAACCAGTTTGTCCCCTATACAGACAGACTGGACTACCTCGCACCACTAGCCAACAACGTCGCCTACGCCCTTGCGGTTGAAAAACTGATGGGGATCGACCAACAGCTGCCTGAGAGAGGCCAGTACATACGTGTCATCTGCTGCGAGTTAGCACGTATTTCCGCTCATCTGCTGGGACTTGGAGCCTTTGCAATGGACGTCGGAGCATTGACTGTATTTCTTCATACTTTTACCGAACGTGAAAAAATTTACAATCTGTGTGAATCACTGACAGGAGCCAGATTCACTACTTCCTTTACAAGAATTGGAGGTATTGCACGAGACCTTCCGGATGGTTGGGTGGATCAATGCCGAAAATTCTTGGAAGAAGTGGAATTCAATTTCGATGAGACTGAAACACTCCTGACTAGAAATAGAATTTTTGTAGATCGCACCCAGGGGGTCGGGGTATTGCCAAGAGACATTGCCATTGATTACGGAATCACCGGCCCAAACCTGAGGGGATCCGGCGTGGAACACGATTTGAGGAAAAGCAACCCCTATCTCGTCTATCCTGAACTGGATTTTGAGATTCCAATCGGGACAAAGGGCGATTCCTATGACAGATACCTAGTGCGTATGGAGGAAATGCGTCAAAGCGCCAAAATCATACGTCAATGTCTGGACAAACTTCCAGGAGGCCCTGTGAGCATTGACGATGGGAAAACAGTTCTTCCTCCCAAGGATAAAGTGCTCAGTAGCATGGAAGAATTGATTCATCAATTCATGTTGGTAACTCAGGGAGTCAACGTCCCTTCCGGGGAAGTTTATTTTGGTGCTGAAAACCCAAAAGGGGAACTTGGATTTTACATACACAGTATCGGTGGAGGAACACCGAACCGCATGAAAATCCGTGCCCCATCGTTCGTGAATCTCAGTGTGCTTCCTTACTTGTTGAAGGGAGAAATGATGAGTGATGTCGTGGCGATTTTGGGTTCAATCGATTTTGTAATGGGAGAAAGCGACAGATGAGTTTGAACATACCTCAAAACCTGGAAAGCGAGATCGAAGAACTGATCACTCATTATCCAGAGAAGCGAAGTGCTTCGATGATGCTTCTGCACGCATTGCAGGAACACTTTGGTCATGTTTCCAAAGAAAGCATCGAATGGATTGCAAACAAGCTGGAGCTAAAGCCAATCAATGTGCACGAGCTTGTTACTTTCTACCCAATGTTCAGGCAGGAGCCAGCAGGCAAATACGTTGTGAAGGTTTGCCGTACGTTGAGCTGCGCATTGGGTGGCTCCGGAAAACTTCATAAGCATTTATGTTCCAAATTGGATTTGGATGCCGATAATCATGGGCTTCAGACATCGGAAGACGGCAAATTTTCAGTGGAGTTCGTGGAGTGTCTGGCTAGTTGTGGCACAGCCCCTGTCATGATGTGCAACAATGAATTTCACGAAGGTGTCAGTCAGGAGAAAGCAGACAAAATCATCAATCAATGCCCTTAAGCAAAAGAAGAAACTATAGTTTGTAGATGGAGTGGCTGCCGGACATGGATTTGAACCATGACAAGCAGATTCAGAGACTGCTGTGCTACCATTACACCATCCGGCAAAAAACTTAAGACGCGAAAACATAGCAAAACGATTTTTGGAGTCAAGCAACCAGAACGGATTTCAATGCCTAAAGAATTTCGACTCATATTGAAGAATGCAGACAAGCCGGGATACACACCGGACATCGACTGCTATATGACTAACGGCGGCTACGAAGCGTTGAAAAAATCCATCGCTCTGAAGGCCAAAGAGACCGACGACGGTAAAACAAAAACCCCTCAGGAACAAATTCGTGACGAGGTCATGACCAGTGGTCTCCGAGGGCGTGGTGGGGCAGGATTTTCGTGCGGTCTCAAATGGTCGTTTGTGGACCGTCGGAGCGGCAAGCCCATTTACATGATCTGTAATGCAGATGAGTCGGAGCCGGGTACTTTTAAAGACAGGCAGATCATCCATAAAGACCCTCATCAGTTGGTTGAGGGCATGATCATCAGTGCATTTGCAAATGACGTACATCTTGCCTACATCTATATCCGCGGAGAGTTTCCTGAAGGTGCACGCATTCTTAACAGGGCGCTTGATGAGGCTCGTGAAAAAGGATTCCTCGGCAAGAATGTCCTGGGAACCGGATATGATCTGGAGATCCATGTGCATCGCGGAGCGGGCGCTTATATCTGCGGTGAGGAGACTGGACTGATCGAATCTCTGGAAGGAAAAAGAGCCTACCCCCGCATCAAACCTCCCTATTTCCCGGCGGTTTTGGGACTTTACATGTGTCCAACAATCGTGAACAACGTCGAAACACTTTGCGCAGTGGGCCATATCATGAACATGGGTGGCTCTGAGTATGCGAAGTTAGGCACCCCTCGGAATACGGGCACTCGTATTGTGAGTTTGAGCGGCATGGTGAAAAAGCCGGGTTATTACGAAATCGAAGTAGGCAAGGCGACGATTGGTGAGTTGATTTTTGATGACGCTTTCGGTGGCGGTTTGCTCGAGGGCAGAACTTTGAAAGCGGTCATTCCAGGAGGCTCATCTGCGAAAGTCCTGAAAGCTGGAGAAAAATTCCAGATGAAGCGCCCCAACAAGGACGGAGAAATGGAATCCGTAGAGGTGGATTTACTGGATCTACCTTATGATTTTGATTCGCTCATGGCCGCAGGAACCATGTCGGGATCCAGTGCGATTATCGTGATGGATGACAGCGTGGACATTGTGGAAGCGCTGGCAAATGTCTCAGCCTTCTACGCACATGAAAGCTGCGGCCAGTGCACGCCATGCAGAGAGGGCTCTCTCTGGATGAGCAAGGCATTGAATCGCATGACAAGCGGTAAAGGGAGAAAAGAGGATGCAGATTATCTGACACACATTGCAACGAACATTCAAGGCCGCACAATATGCGCTTTTGGCGAGGCTTGTTCATGGCCTGTGCTTAGTTTCGTCAAAAAATTCAAAGACGAATTCGAGGCGAGAGGTGCTGCAGATGAAGCAGCGCAACCGGAGGCCAACCAAAAAGGTACAGTAAACTCAGCGAATTAACTCCACATGGCTAACGAAACGACCAAAGCTGAAATCAAACCTGTCGAAACTGTCACTGTAAAAGTGGATGGCAGAACCGTGGAGGTCCCAAAGACGACACCAGACTGGCAGGGAAACCCGATACCAACCACCATTTTGCAGGCCTGCAAGATGGTGGGGAAAGAAATCCCACATTACTGCTACCATCCTAAGCTCCCGGTGGCTGGTAACTGTCGCATGTGCCTGGTTGAAATCGGAATGCCAGCCATGGGCAGGGATCGCAAACCCATTTTAAACCAGGATGGAACACCCAAGATTCAGAAAGGTGTTCTTCCGTATGACCCATCATTGCCGCGGGGTGCTATCGCTTGTGCGACTCCAGTCGCCCCCAATATGGAGATCCATACCGATTCGGATAACACAAAGATGATGCGTGAGGGGATACTGGAATCTCTCTTGATAAATCACCCGTTGGATTGCTCCATTTGCGATCAGGCAGGTGAATGTAAACTTCAGGAGTATTCCATGGAGCACGGTCAGGCCAACAGCCAATTTGTAGAAACCAAAGTCAGCAAGCCCAAGCAAGTTGACCTGGGACCGCGTATCATGTTGGATGACGAGCGATGTGTTTTGTGCACACGCTGCATACGTTTCACCCGAGATGTGGCACATGACGATGCTCTGGGTATTGTCAATCGCGGCAGTTATAACACCATCGCCGCATACCCCGGCTCAAAGTTCGATAATAATTACACCTTGAATACGGTCGACCTTTGCCCTGTGGGCGCGCTGACATCGAAAGATTTCCGCTTCCAGATGAGAGTTTGGTTCATGAAAGAGACCGAATCGATCTGCACAAGCTGCTCTACGGGGTGTAATATCAAGGTCGGTTCTCGTGAAAACAAAGTTTATCGCTATGAGCCCCGCGACAACGATGCGGTCAATGCATCATGGATGTGTGATGAAGGTCGGTTGAACTATAAGTGGGTTCATCGTGAAGACCGACTCAAGGAATGCCTCATCAGGAACCGCAACTCAGAATCCCGCTCCGTCGAATGGGTCACTATCATTCAGGAACTGTCTGAAAGACTTTCCAAATGCGAAAAAGGATCAGTCGCCATTCTCGCATCAGCCCGAGCGAGCAACGAAGAGCTTTACCTCATCAAATTACTGGCAAATCATTTTGAAGCGATCACCGATTGCGTTCCTCGTGAGGGTGAGGGCGATGATTTCCTTGTGCAATCGGACAAAAACCCGAACAGCAATGGTGCTCGTGCAATAGGAATTGCTTTCAGCGAAATGGGTATTCAGATCCCGGAAATCGACGAAGGTATTTCAGAAGGACGCATCAAGACCCTGTTGTCTTTTGGTGAAAACATCACTCGCGTCGGAATGAACGACGAATTGCTTGCCAAGCTGGATCTACTGGTCGTCAGCGACATCCTTGGCAGTCATGCAGCAGATAAAGCTGACTTTCTATTGCCGGGTTGTGCTCATCTCGAAAAACGCGGTTCATTCGTCAATGGAAAAGGCCGTGTGCAAAAATTCATGAAAGCCATAGAAGCTCCGGGTAAAGCAAGGCCCGACTGGGAATGGTTGCGTGAATTGGTAGTTCATGTCACAAACGAAAAACCAGCGGATACGCTACCAGGCTTGTTTAACGAAATGAGTGCAAACAATTCTGCCTTTGGCGGCATCCAATGGAAGGACCTGGGAAGTCTGGGTGCGGATATTAAAATTTAAGCGAAGAGCGAAGACAAAAACATGGTATTTCACGATCCAACAATAGCCGCCGTCATGCACGATACAGTGCAGAACTCGCTATTGGGTCCCTGGGGCCCGTTCCTGATGTTCAGCGCCCTGAAGGTCGTCATGGCCATAGGAATACTTCTGCCAATGATCGCATACTCGGTAATGCTGGAAAGACGTGTCAGTGCAGCAATTCAGGACCGCGTGGGGCCGAATCGTGTGGGCCCCTTCGGATTACTCCAGCCTATGGCTGACGGATTGAAGTCGATATTGAAGGAAGACTTCACTCCATTGCATGTTCGAAAGGCTTATTTCATACTCGCTCCGGCACTAAGTGTGATACCGGCTTTTCTGACCATTGCCGTGATTCCTTTCGGATCCAAACTCGGCAACCAATCCATGGTGATCGCCGATTTGAATGTGGGTATTCTTTATACCTTCAGCGTGGTGTCTCTGGGTGTTTATGGCATTGTTATCGCAGGTTACGCTTCCAACTCCAAATACCCATTCTTCGGTGGAGTTCGAGCAAGTGCCCAGATGATTTCCTATGAGATTGCGATGGGAATGGCGGCAGTTCCGGTGTTCATGCTGGTGGGAGAACTGAATCTTGGCAAAGTGATCGAGTATCAGGCCAATGGAGCCTGGCTGATTTTCAAACAACCCATTGCTTTCGTCATCTTTCTGGTCTCTGCTTTTGCTGAAACCAACAGGCTGCCTTTCGACATGCCTGAATCCGAGACGGAGCTCGTATCCGGTTACAATACAGAATACAGCTCAATGAAGTTTGCTCTCTTCTTCATGGGTGAGTATGCGGCGATGATTTCCGTTTCAGCCCTGATGGTAGTTCTTTTCTTTGGTGGCTGGACATTACCTTTCTTCGGGCTGAATGAAACTGCTAGCACGTTCGGGGGGGGGCTGATTCACATCCTGGTTTTCCTCGCCAAAGTGGCAGTCTTCATGGGATTGTTCATATGGATTCGGTGGATGCTTCCACGATTTCGATACGATCAATTGATGGACCTTGGTTGGAAAACGTTTTTACCGCTTGCTCTAGCAAATATCATTATTACAGCCACCATATTGTGGATGAAACACCTTTAATCGAGAGGAGAACACACGCATGATCATTAAACGCAATCCCCTCACCTGGTTTGAAAAACTTTATATCCCCGCGCTCATAGGCGGATTCAAGGTCACCCTCTCTCATTTCTTCAAGAAGAAGGTGACCATGCAGTATCCTGAAGAAAAATGGACAGTACCGGAGGGATATCGGGGCGCTCCGTATTTGGTCAAAGATGAAAAGGACCGGACCAAATGTGTGTCGTGTCAACTGTGTGAGTTTGTTTGTCCACCCAAAGCGATCAAAATCACCCCTCCGGGGCCGGAAGTGAACGCAGAGCGCGGCAACATCGAAAAAGAGCCTGAACAGTTTGAGATCAACATGCTCCGCTGCATTTTCTGCGGTTACTGTCAGGAGGTCTGCCCTGAGGAAGCTATTTTTCTTCAAAAGGATTATTCACTTACAGGTGAATCAAGAGAAGAAATGATTTACGACAAGACCACACTTCTTGAACTAGGCGGTGTGAAAGAAAGTAGCATCAAAAAGTGGGACAAAAAGGCAGCGGATGCCAAGGCTCAACAATCACACTAAATCAAACTGCCCCATAGATTCAATGAGCACAATGGTCACGACAAGCAACAAAAGCAGTAAGGGACAACCGAACTGCAAAGAATGATTTAAATCCATGGAAGCATTGTTGTTTTATATATTTTCTGCTCTGACGCTGGTCTGCGGCTTTTTGGTCGTGGCAAATCCCTTTACGCGGAATCCGGTGACAAGTGCCATGTTTCTGGTACTAACCATTATTTCCATGGCTGGACTATTTGTTCTGTTGAACGCCTTCTTTTTGGCAGCGGTGCAGATCATGGTTTATGCAGGAGCAGTGATTGTTCTGTTTCTCTTCGTCATCATGTTATTGGACATTCATGAAGTGGAGAAACGACCCGTGAATTTTTTCAGTGTTGCGGTGGGTATGCTGGCATTGCTCAGCATTGGTGGCGTTTTGATCAAAGCCATTGTCACCTCCGGCGTTGGGGATGGCCTGGAAGCCGTGACGGTAGGCTCGACCAAAAATTTGGGTTTGAGTTTGTTTACCGATTATGTGCTACCCTTTGAAATCATGGGTGTGCTGCTGCTTGTGGGCATGATCGGTGTCATTTTATTAAGTAAGAAAACTTTGAGATAGGAACATATGATCGGACTAGAACATTACCTGATCGTAAGTGCGATCCTCTTCGGCCTGGGGCTGATGGGTGTCGTGATGCGAAGCAACCTGATCGTAATTTACATGAGCTTGGAACTCATGTTGAACGCGGCAAATCTGGCGCTGGTTTCCTTCTCCCGTTTTACAAACACCGTGGATGGGCAGGTCATGGTTTTTTTCGTGATCACGGTGGCAGCAGCTGAAGTCGCAGTCGGTTTGGCGTTGATCGTAGCTCTTTACCGCAAGCGGCAAATATCGGAGGTCGATGAACTGACCTCCTTGAAACTTTAAAATTTTGATCGATCAAGAAATGAGTGGAGCATTTATTCTGGCTTGGATGGTTCTGTTGTT
>JBDQII010000064.1:0-15757 GCA_040264395.1 Verrucomicrobiota bacterium | reverse complement strand
ATCCAGATCAGTGAAATAGTATTCCCTGACAAAGGGGAAATGCTGTCCGTGGAATTATCTCATTCGCATGCGGATGCCATTTCCCTTTCAGGACTTGCTCTGGCACACCAATCCAAGCTGGATCAGGCCCAATCTCTGGACGGACATGTAGCGCCTGATGCGTTGACTGTTGTTGATTTCAAAGGATTCCCCGAGGATAAAAAACGTTTGAAGTTATTTCTTCTGGATCAAGCCAACGGAGAAGTTCTGGATGCGGTTTCAGTGCGTATTCAACCAGGCAAGTCATGTCAGAGGACAGTCTTGGACCAGCACGAATGGTTCACAAGCAATCGTCATTCTTTGGGTTCACTCAACCAGCTTGATTTTCAATCAGACATTATCATTAATGAGATTATGTATGCCCCTCCCTTTGGCCAGAATGATCTTGAATTCATTGAACTACTCAACAAAGGATCAAAATCTATTCAGCTTGATGGATGGAAGTTGCGGGATGGCATAGAATACAACTTCCCCAAAGGGACACAACTTGAACCAAGCAAGCATTTGGTTATTGCTAAAAACCCGGAGAAACTAGTGGCTGCACATTCAGATTTGGCCTGTCTGGGGCCTTTCAAGGGTAAACTAGGAAACAATGGCGAACGGATTCGACTACTGGATGAGAACGGTAATCTAGCCGATCAGGTTGATTACCGTTGCGAGGGGGACTGGCCTGAATTAGCCAGAGGCAAGGGTAGCAGTATGGAGTTGATTCACCCAGACATGGACAATTCTCTGTCTTCTGCCTGGAAAGACAGTCGCGAATCCAGAACATCTAAGTTTCAGAAATTTCATTTCACCACACGCTATCGGGGGTATGAGCAACGTTGGCACCCCATGGATCATCAAGAATTGCATCTTTATCTGGTTGGAGAAAGTCATGTCGTTTTGAGAAACATTCAGTTCAGAAAAAAAGGTCACGACCAAAATCTGATTGTCAATCCTGGCCGCATATCCATAGAGGGAGACAGTTCTACAGGGTGGTTAATCCAAGGTAATCATGCGGACAGTTTTATTGAAAACGAAAGGCTACATCTTATTGCACACGGGCATGGAGACAACCGAGCCAATCGAGCCGAAATTGACCTGACCGAATTAAACCCCGGTGATACTTACGAAATTGACTTTGAAGCCCGCTGGGTTCATGGATCACCTCGGTTCATTGTACGAACCTGGGAAAACAGCTTGTCGGAATCCGTGCTGCTTCCCATTCCTCGAAATTTGGGATCTCCGGGAGCACCAAATTCAAACCTGCGCTCGCACCCTTCACCATTGGTCGAAACTTTGCTGCAATCCCCTGCGGTAGGTGCACCTTCAAAACCCCTGAGGATTACTGCAAGCGTAGGTTGGCCTGCAGAAACTGGAATAGTTAATTTAGTCTACCGACTCGATGGCGCCCCAGATACCGCATGGAACCGTGAACCCATGGCACCCGGGAAAAATACCGAACTCCTTGATCATTCACTGACGACATATCAAGCCATTCTTGAAAAGGAATTCAAGCAAGGTCAATTGATTCAGTATTATGTGGAAGCCATCTCCGGGAATGGCCAGCGCAATACACTACCAAGGAAACCCGTCTCTCAGCCAGCACTGTGTATTTTCGATGGAAGAGAGATTCCACGCGACCTTCGTGTCATCAGACTGCTGATATCGGATCATCATTTACATACTTTTTCCAATACTGCGTCACAGGAGTATCAATATCGATACCCACGCCTTTCCAATCAATATTTCAATTCGACCTTCATCTCTAACGAAAGGGATGTGTACCATAATACGGAGCTGAGAACGAGCGGCAGTCCATGGACACGTCGACACCCACTGGATAGAGGTAAGTTTCGACTCCCAAAAGACCGATTGTTCCGAGGTCACGGAAAATTTTCTTATGACAATGACCCAACCCGAAACAGAGGGAGCGTCCGCCATCATAATCGAATCGCCCGATATCTCCTTTATTTATTGGGACACGTAAGTGGGCAGAATGAGTTTGTATACGTGATCATCAACTCAGGGCGTGTCGTTGTAAAAGAAGATGTAGAACCCGTAGATGCAGATTACCTCAAACGGAATTTCAAAAACGGCAATCAGGGAGAGCTCTACCGAATTGATGATGACTGGTGGATGTCTGACCACTGGAGTCAAGTCAACCGTGATGCATCCTGGAATTATTTAGGCAGCGATCATCCGGCTTTATATCGACACTCATGGATGAAACGCTCCCAAGAAGAGAACGATGATTACTCAAATTTCATTGCTTTCATAAATTTGGTCAATCAAGGTGATTACACTCAGGATGAGATTGAATCCGTTCTTGATGCAGATGCCATATTAAAAATGACTGCAGTGATGGGTTTTATCGCTGACTGGGACACCTTCACTCAAGCACGCGGTAAAAACGCCTATTTTTACCAACGACCCGATGACCGAAAATTCCAGCTACTCCATTGGGATGCGGATTTAGCATTTGGACAAAGACGACATCACTCTTTCTACGGGGGCTCCCAGCAGTTCAAAGACTGGGTCGAAAAAAAATATAATTATCCTAGATTGATCAAGCATCTGAATCAACTTGCCACGTTGACCAAGGACCCTCAAGGCCGGGTTGAAGCATGGATGCGAGAAGAATCTCACGGCCATCCTGACACAAGGATGAACACTCCTTTCTATCGCGAGTTCTTTAAAAACCGAAGTTTGATTGTGGAGCAACTAAATTGAGTTACTAAAGCAGTGCACCAGCGGCTGCAGGGTTACGGGCCAAATATCCTGAAGCCAACTGAGCTCCCCAAATGGCGTAAGATAAAGCGGAATTAAAAAGACTCACTCGCCGAGCATTGTTTTTTATGTGGAATGCCCCATTGAAAGATTAATATGATACAAGACAAATCTTTCATACATTGAATCAATTGAGATAATATGACTGAAAAACGGTTACACCACGAATCACGTGGGGGAAGTCACCATCACAAAAGGAAACGGAAACGGCGGCGCTCACGAACGAAAGGTAACATAAAGCCTCTCAAAGAAAGCGTGCTTCTGATTACCTTGCTGACTGGCTTCATGATCGCTCTCGGATTTTGTCTGTGGATGATTGTCCCACCGTTGATGGATTACCTGAGCCAATCAGCGAAATGGTAGAGAAAAGGTTTGTCTCGCTGTTTAACGGAAGAAATCTTGATGGATGGGGGCTTCGAGACATGAAATCCATGATATTGAAATCTGATTTTTCAGGTGAGACGACTTCGAGTGATGGACGCTATCAAGTCATGAATGGACGCATCGTAGTGACAACCCCACCGGAAAGCAATCGTATCCAACAGATGTGGACCACTAGAAATTTCCCCGAAAATTTCATCCTCAAACTTGAATTCCGTGCCACCCTGAACGCAGATAGTGACGTCTTTATTCGACGTCCGCAACTTCAATGCCGTGATTATTCACTCGCTGGGCCTTATAAGGACTTGAAGCGCTACAAACCTCAGGACTGGAACGAACTGGTCATTGAGGTAAGAGGTAACAGCGCCCACTGCACCTGTAATGGAGAAGTCCTGGAAGACGCATTTCAATTACCGGAGACAGGCCTCATCGGACTTGAGGGGGACAGAGGCCAAATGGAATACAGGCGCATCCGCCTGAAACGGCTTCAATGAGTTTTTCAGGGGCGACATCATCGTCGCCCCTGCATGAAAACAGGGATTCGTTTCAAGCCATGCAGAGGCCCGAAAGGTGTATTCTCAGCTTGCGTCTTTACTTAATTGAGCGATGACATTGGCATCCTCGAGCGTGCTGGTGTCGCCCTGCACTTCTACATTTCCAGCAGCAATTTGTTTAAGTAAACGTCGCATGATTTTACCAGAGCGTGTTTTGGGTAAGGCATCGGCAAATCGAACATTATCGGGCTTGGCTACAGGGCCGATTTCTTTACCCACATGCTGGCGCAGTTCTTCGAGTAGCTTCTTATCCCCCTTATTCGAACCTTTCAGGGTTACAAAAGCCACCAAAGCCTGTCCCTTAATTTCATCTGGCCGGCCTACGACGGCAGCCTCAGCAACTTGAGGATGGCTAACCAATGCACTCTCGACTTCAGCGGTGCCTATGCGATGACCTGATACATTCAATACATCATCAATACGTCCAACAATCCAGAAGTAGCCATCCTTGTCCTGACGGCATCCGTCACCGGTAAAATAGTTCCCTTTAACCTCACTCCAGTAAGTTTCTACGAAACGCTTGGGATCTCCCCAGATACCACGCAGCATACTTGGCCAGGGCTGGCGAACAACTAGCTTACCACCATTGTTCTTGGGCACGGCTTTGCCATTGTCATCGACGACTTCGGGTTTGACACCGAAAAACGGTAGCGTGGCCGTGCCTGGTTTAGTAGGAGTGACACCGGGCAATGGAGAAATCATAATTCCCCCGGTTTCAGTCTGCCACCAGGTATCCACAATCGGACAACGTGACCCACCGATCACCCGATGATACCACATCCAGGCTTCGGGATTAATCGGTTCACCAACCGTTCCCAAGAGCCGCAGCGAACTCAAATCATGTTTCCTAGGCCATTCCTCGCCCCATTTCATGAAAGCGCGAATTGCTGTCGGTGCGGTGTAAAGGATGGAAACCCGGTGTTTTTCGACCAAATCCCAGAAACGATCAGGTCCCGGCCAATTGGGTGCGCCTTCATACATCAAGGTCGTTGCACCATTCGCCAATGGACCGTAAACCACATAGCTGTGACCTGTGATCCACCCAATGTCAGCGGTACACCAGTAAACATCATTGTCCTTGAGATCGAAGACATATTTCGAAGTCAGTTTGGCTCCCAGCAAGTAACCAGCAGTAGTGTGCAAAATACCTTTTGGCTTCCCGGTAGACCCACTGGTGTAGAGAATAAAAAGCGGGTGCTCGCTGTTGAGTTTGGCAGGTTTACATTCTACCGATGCCTTGGCTTGTTCTTCATGCCACCAGAAATCGCGGCCTTTTTTCATTGTGACCTTGTTCTTGGTTCGGCGAAGAACAATCACTGATTCAATCGATTTAGTGATAAACCGACCCTTGACCTTTATTTTCAGCGCATTATCCACATTTTCCTTCAGAGGAACCACCCCACCACGACGAAACCCTCCATCAGAAGTCAGGACCATCTTGGCTTGAGAATCTTGAATTCGATCCGCAACGGACTGCGCACTGAACCCACCAAATACTACCGAATGAATCGCACCGATACGAGTGCAAGCCAGCATGGCAACGGCAGCCTCAGGAACCATCGGCATGTAGATCAGGACGACATCACCCTTCTTGATACCACGACCCTTGAGAACATTGGCAAACTGGCAGACTTCGCGGTGCAACTGGCGATAGGTCAAGGTGCGCTCCTCTCCGGGTATACCGGGTGCAGCAGGTTCACCTTCCCAAATAATCGCAGCTTGATTGGCTTTTTCAGAATCCAGAAAACGATCCAGACAATTCACACTGACGTTGGTCTGCCCCCCCACAAACCACTTCGCGTTGGGTGCTTTCCATTGCAGGACCTTGGACCAAGGTTTGAACCAGGTTAGTTCCTTCTCCGCTTGCTCGCCCCAAAAACCCTCAGGATCATCGATAGAACGTTTGTACAATTTCTTGTATTGCGCCATTGAACCGATATGGGCCTGTTTGGAAAACTCCTTGGAAGGCTTGAAAACACGATCTTCGCGTAACATGGATTCGATGTTATCGCTACCTGCTGCCTTTTTAGTTCGCTTGGTCTTGCTCATAAATATGTATCCGTGGAATTGATAACCACAACTTAGAAACTGTGCCGACTGGCGTCAATCATGAAGCAGGAAGCATGGAGGAATCAGTGCCACGCGGAACCTGATAAGCCATGAAGGCTGAACAAGCTTTATGAGCCAAGCTCCCCCCTTTTCGGAACGCTTGTCAATGAAACAGTACGCCTGTGATTGGAAATGAGCTATTCACTTGAAGATTCCATACAGTTGCAAGCATAGTTAAAGGGATTTAGGCTTGTTTTCACTGAACATGAAAGAATCAAAATCAACTTACCAAAATCAGGGCGGAGGACTGAGGTTTTTTGTCATTATCACACTCGTAGCAGTTGCGGGTGCTTTTTGGTGGCTTCGCGATTCACCGGAAGAAAGCGCATCGAGCAAAACAGAGCTTGTGATTTACTGCGCTGCGGGCATCCGCAAACCTGTGGAGGAAGCGGCCAGGTTATTCGAAAAAGAATACGACGTTGAAATTCGACTTGATTACGGTTCCAGTGGTGAACTTGAAGGTAAGATTGAACTGGAGCTTGCAAGCAACGCGCCACGCTGCGACGTTTACGTTCCAGCAGACGTATCCTTTGTCGACCGCGCCCGTTCAAAGGGCCTGACGCAGGAAAGTCTGTTACTGGCAAAATTCGAACTGATATTGGCAGCTTCCAAAGATCAAAACTTTTCATTGGAAAGCATAGATCAACTGCATACCGAAGGCATCCACTATGGCATGTGTGACGAGAAAGCGGGTGCCGGAAAAAAAACACGCGATATCTTGTTGGCATCCGACAAGTGGGAAGTGACAAAGGAGAAGGCTCGCGTCACTTTTCCAAGGGTTACCGAGCTGGCCGGTGCAATTCAAACCTCAGACAACGTGCAAGCTGGTTTCATCTGGGATTCCACAGCGAAGCAATTCGGCTTGAAATCAATTTCTCTCAGGGAATTAAATAACAGCACGTCCACTATTTCAGCAAACATTACAACCGCAACCAAAAATCCAACCTGGGCGCTGAGGTTTGCAAGATATCTGGCTGCTCCTGAAAAGGGATCACCTTTATTTGAGAAACACCATTTCACTCCCATTCAAGGAGATACATGGGTATTGGAACCTGAAATCGTTTTTTACTGCGGCGGTGTGAATCGCGAGGCAGTCGCTGTGGCTTTGAAACGTTTTCAAGAGCGTGAAGGATGCCTGATCAAAACCCAATTTGCAGGATGCGGCACTATCGTGGGAAGCATCCAATCCGGTCGATTCAACATGCCGGATTTATTCATGACTTGTGATGTCTCTTACATGGCCATGGTTCAACCGGAGTTCACACAACCCTCGGACGTCTCCAGCACACGAGTCTGCATGTTGGTGAGGAAGGGAAACCCCAAGAACATCCAGACACTGAATGACCTCGCACGCGCAGGCATCGGGATTGGCACGACCGACCCGCAGATGAGCACACTGGGAGCCTTGAGCCAAGCGATGTTTGAAGATCTTGACATCATGCAATCAATTCAGGAGAACAATTCTATCATCGTTACCTCCCCCACGGCTCACGAACTGATACTGCAGATGGAGGGACATGATAAGCTTGATGTAGCGCTGGTTTATGAAGCCAATTGCCAACATCTAGAAAGTAATGTCGAGATCATTGATATTCATCATCCGCTGGCTGTCGCGACTCAGAATATAGCAACAGCCCGGCAAAGCAAATTTCCGCACATGATGACCCGCTTGACACAAGAGGTACTTTCAACTCAATCTCATGATTCGTTCATCAATCATGGTTTCCAATGGGAAGGCCCTGACACTGGCCAATGAAGCCCGCAACTTCTATAAAAAAAACTGTCAAAAAGAGTGATCCTGAAGGAGGCTTCAAGGTTCGTTCAGATGTTCCTTTCATGGTTGGGTTGGCCTTACTGGGTGGATTTTATGTGGTCATGATCCTTTTGATGGTGCTGGCTGATTTACATTTTACCGATGCATCAAGCCTGAAGGAAACCCTGGGACGCCGCGAAATTCAGCATTCCATTAAACTCAGCCTGATTAGTTGCACGGTGTCCACCATGCTTTCTCTTTGGGTGTCAGTCCCAATCGGCTATCTCATGTCACGCTTCCAATTCAGGTTCAAAGCAATGGTCGATACGATTCTTGATATCCCCATCGTCCTTCCTCCACTCGTTGTTGGCTTGAGTCTACTGATCTTATTCAACTATGCTCCTTTTCGGTGGATGAGCCCTTGGGTGGTATTTGAGGTACCCGCGGTGATACTCGCACAGTTCATGGTGGCTTGCGCGTTTGCAGTCCGAACCATGCGTGTCACATTCGACCAAATTCCACAGCGATACGAGCAGGTGGCCATGACGCTGGGCTGCAACCGAAGCCAGGCATTCTGGAAAGTAATCTTCCCCCAGGCACGAAGAGGTCTGCTTGCGGCAGGCACCTTGGCCTGGGCGAGGTCCCTGGGTGAGTTTGGACCTATTCTCATATTCGCAGGATCGACCAGCATGCGCACGGAAGTCTTGCCAACTTCGGTTTATCTGGAAATGCAAAGTGGAAACCTGAAAGGTATGCTGGCCGTTTCCATTGTAATGATTATCCTCTCCGCAGTAGTTCTTCTCATTGCACGGCTTTTTGGAATGCAAAGGATCAATGCATGATCAAATTAGAAAATATCCGGGTGAGTCAAGGCAGTTTCCAGCTGGAGAATTTGAATTTGGAAATTCCTGAAAGTGCTTACGCAGCTTTGATGGGGCGAAGCGGATGCGGTAAGACCACTGTGATGGAAATCATCTGCGGATTACGCCCCATCCTCTCAGGTCAGATTTATCTTGGAAATTTGAAGGTCACCCTGATGAAACCCGCTGAGCGTGGCGTAGGTTACGTTCCGCAGGACAGAGCACTCTTCCCAACCATGAGGGTGCGCCACCAGCTCGCGTTTTCACTTCAACTGAGAAAGCAACCGGTTGAGATCATTTCAGACCGTGTAAAAGAACTGGCGAGCTGGCTTGAAATCGAACACTTACTCGACCGCATGCCGGAGGGACTGAGTGGAGGAGAAGCCCAGCGTGTTGCATTGGGGAGAGCCTTGGCCTGTCGACCACGAGTTCTCTGCCTGGACGAACCTCTGAGTGCTCTGGACGAAGCATTGCATGAAGAAATGTGCGCATTACTACAGCGCATCCACAAGGAAACCAAAATCACCATCCTTCATGTCACACACAGCAAAACCGAGGCCAAACGATTGGCAAATCAGCTGTGGCTCTTTAGGGATGGAAGTGTCCAAAAAGAGACGGGGTAGTTGATGCCCAAACTATGTTTCCTGAATCAAATCCAGCAGCTGCTGAATGCTTGATTGACAGGAAGAAGTGTAGCTTGGACCAAAAAGATTGTAGTGATTCAGTTCATGATAAAGTCGATATAGCGGCAAGCGTCTGGAAAAACCTGCATGTTGAGGTCGAACACTCTCGTATCCCTGAAAAAAAGATCTCCCGAATCCACCAAACATTTCAATGATTCCAAATTCCGCCTCAGGATCGCCATAGTATCCGGCAGGATCAAAAATAACCGGGGTCGCATCACTCAGAGCAGCGATGTTTCCACTCCATAAATCACCATGAATCAGCGTCGGGTGTGGATCATAATGATCAAACAACCTGCCCATATCATTCAGCAAGGCGTCAGCACCACTGAAAGACTGTCCCTTGTCTCGAGCCAGTTTAAATTGCCACTCAAGCCGATGCGTTCGCCAAAAGGAAACCCAATCTCTCGAAGGTGGGTTGGGTTGTTTGGTGATACCAATCGCATTATCACGTTTCCATCCGAAATAAGGTTTTTGAATTTTGTGCAATGAAGCTAGTTGTCTGCCCAATTCGAACAGGGAATCCCCTTTACACGCTTTCAAATCCAGAAATGAGGTCACCAGCCAGGTATGGCCCTCGCCAGCTCCCCAGCAAATCGGTGTTGGCACCTTAATCGTTTGCGTCGATTCCAATTCCTTCAGCGCTTCAAACTCAGCCTGAAACATTGGAGCCATAACTTCTTGGTGCTTTTTTATAAAGAAGACATGATCATCCGTCTCAACGCGGTATGCTTCGTTCGTGCACCCACCTGAAAGGGATTGATGGCCACGAATGACTGATTCAATACCTGTAGCATCAGAAATAGATTTAGAGATCGTTTCCCACATGCTGCGTTTCACTTCAATTGAATGGCTCACGGGCGGATCAGTCCATGACGCGCTGCCAATTCCAGAGCATGCCGGGCAATGGGTGCTGCCGTGCTCCCTCCGTAGCCCCCATTTTCAACCACCACACTGATGGCGATCTGGGGACGTTCCAATGGCGCAAAGCCGATGAACCATGCGTGAGAGTCTCCTGTTGGATTTTGGGCCGATCCAGTTTTACCGCCTACCGACATTTCGAACCCATCAAAAGCCTTGCGCGCAGTTCCGTCCGTCACCACCCGGGCCATCATGTCCCGCATGAATGCTGAGGTACGCGGACTCATGGCACGCCCAAGCTCTTCCATTGGCTTGTCAAATGTCAACCTCGGTTGCATCAACATTCCCTGATTGGCAACGCAAGCAGCTACCATCGCCATGTGCAATGGAGTGACCTGCAATTTACCCTGACCAATGCCCATGAGTGCCATACTAAAGGAGTCATCAGGATTTAATTCTGGAAATCTGGATTTAGCCGATGCAGTAGACCCTACAATACCTTTGTAAAGCGTCAGCGATTGATCGAATCTCAAGAGGCGACGCAACCAGTCGAATCCATCTTTGCCAATGGTCACTCCCACCTGCGCGAAGTAAACATTACAGGATTGCTCAATGGCTTTTCCTAGATCAATCTCCCCAAATCCCGGCCATTTTTTTCCACGTGCTTGATAACTGTAATAACTCAAATCACGAACAATTCCCTTTCCGTCGGGAGTGCGGAACTCCGGACCACAATCAATGGTCAATGGAAAACCTGTTCCGAGCATCGCTTTCTCGAGATAGTAAGAACCAATCGCAACCTTGAAAACGGATCCCGGAGGGTAAAGTCCATGCAATGCTCGATTGAATAGAGGAGATCCGGACTGGCTTTTTGAAAAAGTTTCTCGGGTCATCTGATTGGGGTCGAAACCCGGAGCGCTGCAAGCCGCCAGTAAAGCACCATCGCGCACATCGAGAACAACTATCGCCCCACGGTATGGTTTTCCGCCAGCGGGTTTGCTTTTCTTCTCATAACGCCCCTGAACCAGTTTGTCGAAGATACCTTCCTGTAACTTGGAGTCCACGGTCAGTTTGAGATTCTTACCCTGCGGTAAATCTTTGCGCGTAATAAGTCTCTGACCAAACGATTCCCAATCGTCTGCATTGACATCATCCAACCCCATCAGGAGTGAGTCGGCAGATTGCTCTAATCCAGTGACGCCAAAGACAGGGTCGAAATACCCGACCAGATGAACAGTGGCAGGGCCCAATGGATAGTAGCGTTTCACCGTTCCATTGGCTTTTCTATTTTCCGCAAGTGCGCGCCCGTTACGATCCTCGATAATGCCGCGCTGAATTTGGAGCGCCGGATTGAATTTACGGCGATCATGCTTCTGCATGAAAGCCACAAACCGGGGGCGTAGGAAACCTCCCAGTTGCCAGGTTGCCTGATAAGCAAGAATGGCAATGAATGCAAAAACAAGCACCCAGCTCACAAGCCGAACCCCTTTGAGTTTTGGATTTTTAACGGGCTTGATGAATTTCAGCAAGTAGGCGTCTTTAAAGATTAATTTCCAAAGCAACCAAGCCACTCCACCATAAAAACCAATACGTACCAACACAATCAACATGCGTGCTTGTTCTTCTGTGATACTCGGTTCCATAGCGATCAGTATGAGGGCATAAACCAAAAAGGATCAATCCCGGAAAGTAGATTGATCCTTACCATGAGACGCATCAAACAGGACGAGCTGGTTCCGCAGTCACAGGGGGACCTTTGAAAAGCAGAGTAAGGGTGGTTAAATTCAATTTTACAATTCTCAAGACTCAAGGCAGGTTTGCTTGCATGAAAGATTACGATCTCCCCAAAAACGAGGAAGAATGGAAAAAGTGTTTAACCGAAGAGCAATTCAAGGTAGCCCGAGAAAAAGGAACTGAACCTGCTTTTACGGGAAAATATTGGAATCACAAAGAGACCGGCAGCTACCACTGTGTGTGCTGCGGACAAACGCTATTCGAATCCTCTCACAAATACGACTCAGGGTCCGGCTGGCCAAGTTTCTGGCAGCCTGCAATAGAACAGGTCGTTCGAACGGAAGAAGATCGAAAACTGCTCATGACTCGAACCGAAATCCTATGCTCCAAATGCGACGCACATTTAGGGCATGTTTTTGAAGATGGCCCCAATCCAACAGGGCTGAGATACTGCGTCAATTCTGCTTCACTGGATTTCAAAGAAGCCTGTTGTGATTCGCAGCAGGGATGAGGGAACCCTCAGGGTTGATTCTGCTCAAGGACCTCAACTTGGCGAGTCCATGCTTCGTCAGGCTTGACCCTGATGACTTCACCAACTTGCCATGGATGCTCCTTGAAGTTGATGATCAGCGTCCTTGGCAATACCTCAAGTTCGTGTCCGAAAAGATCGAAGGTCACAGATCCGGGCAAATAAGTGGTATCAAAGAAGATTGCTTCACCGAAAGGCAGCTCGAGACCGGGCTTGTCGAAACGCAACCTTCGAGTGGGTCCCTCGAAGGATTCCCCTTCCATGACAACCCTGACTTTACTGATCCCGTAATGAGGCTGGTCAATCGTAAGGACGGGTTCTCCATTGGAAGAACTTGAAAAAGTGAATTCCCAGGCACCTTTGCGAGACCTCAGGTGGCGGTCACAACTGTAAAGAAGGATATAGCCAAGCAAGGCCATTCCAAATGCGATTAGAAGATGTTTAGGAAATCCGTAGGATTGCATACACCTGAACCGTCTACCGAACTACCCCGGTCTGTCAAGGGCAGCCTTGCATGGGACGCTTAAATAGGTGTCATTTATAGCGGTGGAAGTATTCACCTCGGATAGCAATCTTTTGACAAATCGGTCTATTGTGGAAACGCAGGCGACATGCAATTGGCAGATGAAATTGGAATTCAAGCATGTAATGTGCTATGTAATCATATCGAAACGATGAATCGAAACCTGACATCCAGACACTCGAATGAGGAAATCGGCTTTTCCTGCCTGTTCGGATCAATCTCCATCCGTCGTCGAGAGGAGGCTTTTACCCTCATTGAATTGCTGGTTGTAATTGCGATCATTGCCATTCTTGCAGGGATGCTGCTGCCCGCACTCAGCAAAGCCAAGCAGAAAGCACATGCCATCCGATGCCTGAATAATCATCGTCAGTTGACTTACGGATGGATTTTATATGCAGATGACAATGAAGATAAGATCACTGCAGCCAGTGACCCCAGAGACGCTGGTGGACCTGAACCACTGAAACCAGCATGGGTGCGGGGGCTGATGGATTTCAATCCGGACAACCAATCAAACTGGGATGTAGAAAAAGACATCAAAAAAAGTCCATTATGGTCCTACGTTCAATCGGCTGATATTTTTAAGTGTCCAGCCGACAAAAGCGCCGTCACGGTCAATGGCAAAAGATTATCCAGAGTCAGGTCCATGGCCATGAATGTTCACTGTGGTGCATGGGGTGAAAATGAACGTGTTTACTGGTTTGGCTACAAGGTATACCAAAATCAGTCAGACTTCACAGATCCCGGGCCTTCATCCACCTTCTTGTTCCTGGATGTTCGGGAGGATGCGACAAATTTCGGAAACTTTCTGGTTGGAATGAAGGGATACCCGAGCGAACCAGAGGAAACAGTTCTTTTTGATTTCCCAGCAGCATATCACAATAATGCCGCTACTTTGTCATTTGTGGATGGACATTCAGAGATCAAGCGCTGGCAGCATCCTGACACCACACCACCGTTGGTTAAAAACGGATTGTTACCCGAGATCGAATCCATGCCATCCATGCTGGAGTCGCCGAACAATCCAGATGTTCGCTGGCTACAGGATCATAATACGCGCAGACCTTAGTTTAGGAATAAAATCAAGTTACCGGGCTGCCATGTCTAATTTCGCGCCTTAAACCTTCGGGGGCTCAGACTCAATCTCCTCTTCGATGTCTTTGATCTCGGCTTGGCTTTTAAGTGCTTGAATGTATTCCTGAATTCGCAAGGTTCGCTTTTCCTGCATACAGGCTTCTAGCACTGCTTCTCGCACCTCCTCAAACGGGGTGACAACGGGCGGCTCAATTTCAAGGACCTTGGCTAGATGAAAACCATGGTAAGAAGAAAAAACAGGGCTTATTTCACCGACTTGCATGGAAAAAGCAACAAATTCAAATTCATCCATCAACTCACCTCTTTTGAAAAAACCAAGGTCAATTTCTTCCGCTGGCTTGTCTGAAAATTCTCTGGCAATTGTTTCAAAGTCTTCGCCCGAACACAGCCGCTCGCGCACTTTGCAACATTCCTTGAAGAGCTGATCCTTGTCTTCGGATTGCCTCAATGATTTAAAAATATGCAACGCACGGACACGCGACTCCGAGGTGTAAGGTTCGGAATGTTCCCGGTAATAAGCGAGCAGTGCATCTTCTTCAGGATGCTGCAAATCCTTACTTAAATTGGCGATGAGTTGATCTGCCTTTAAATTGACAACGACCTGCCGATCGACAAAGGACTTTTGTCCCTCGTTCAAGCCCATGGTCGCCAGAAAAGCCTCTTCGCCACCATAATCCTTGTGGAGCTGCTTAACTGCTGCCTGAATTTGCTCACTTGTCGGATCCGGGATCTCTTTTCCAGCCGCTTGATTCAGTAACACACGCCCAATCACATTATCACGAGCCTGAGCACGAAATTCATCATCACGCTCACAACAACTCAATTGAGATCGCTGCTCGTGCCAGGATTTGATTTGCGAAAACTCTTCCTCAATCCATTCCTGAGCGATTGGTTCCCCATTGACTAAAGTCTGCATGGGATGACCCTAAGGAGAACCAGATGAAAGTCAAATACATGACATAACCCAAACTTGCTGAGCAGGAATAATGGTGATCGTTTGATCTCTTATTTACCAATCTCCTCAACACTCTCAGACAATCAAAGAAATCGAGCGAGCGAGCCATTGATGGACTGCCGGCAAGTTTAAACGCCAGACTTCCCGAACCCATCGGGCTGCGTAAAGGTTGCAAGTCATGGTCAATTTTGCGAGCTAGAGTGGCGGATTGTCAAAAACCGTGACTCGAGGACAACCCATTTTGCCAAGCCTGTGGATCATCTCCTTTCTACTGTCTCGAACCAAAGTGAACCCGATGAAATGATTGCCCTGAGTTCCGTATTGTCTTAAGGTAGCTGTATTGAAACTTTCCGTTAAAAGTGATTATGCAGCACGAGCGGTTCTTGGATTGTCTCGACAATACCAATCCGGAAAGGCCTTGCGAATTGAAGACTTGGCTAAGGAACAAAATATTCCTCAGAACTATCTCGTGCAGATCTTGATCGAATTAAAATCACAGAAAATCGTCAAGAGCATCAGAGGCAAAGAAGGAGGCTACCTACTCAATAAAGCTCCGGAGGACATTACCTTCGGTGAAATCCTGCGCTGCATTCACGGCGACATTTTTGAACCTGCCGCGCTTGGCAACAACGAATGCCCTCAGGCTTTGAAATCTGCCTGGGAAAAGATGCAATCCTGCCTGGATGAAACCGCTGATTCGATCCATTTCCGAGCTATTATGGAAGAAGACAATCAGACCCGGGAAATGTATTATATCTGAGGCCCGATTGCGCTGTTCGTTGTTCAGGAGATGTGGCTGAATGTCTTGCCCAGGCTTCGCGATAAAAAAACTCTGAGGTGGAATTTTAAAATTACCGTTCATTCAACCTATGCGAACAAAGAAGTAGCACACACATGAGGATTGAACGT
>JBDQII010000063.1:0-15909 GCA_040264395.1 Verrucomicrobiota bacterium | reverse complement strand
TCATTGACATCCACTCCAACATAAAAATAGGTCTCATCGTGAGCCAACCAGTATGTAAAGCTGGAATCAGCGGCATCGTCCCAGGATCGATCTGCTGGAAAATCAAGGATCCATGCATTGTCGCCGGGAGTAACGTTGATCCCTGAAAACCCACCATATTCTGCTGGGTTTGTCTTACCATCAACGGAGATGGATCCATTATCCACCATCGGCACAGTCAGGGTTGTTTTATCTATATCGGACCAAGGTCCTTCTGAAGTTGAATCGAAGTCCAAGACTTGAGCAGAAGAATGGTGTTGAATAAGCATGGACGCACTGAGGATCACGCATGCCTTGCCTAGCATTCCAAATCGGGGGTTCATGAGAAAACCATAGCGAGGGTGTACAGCAGACATCAATCATAAAATACTGCTATGTGCTCTCCATGCTTCCGTATTTTTTCTCAATAGAGGTCCCAACGGTCCACTTTACTTCGAAGATCTGTAGATCAGGTAGGGGAGGCGCTTAGACTGGAATTTTTCAAGGCCATGACGCCAGGACTCTACAATATTATCGACGGAGCGCCCAACCTGAAGGTCTAGCCGTGTGGCATTGGTGCCATTGACTTTATCAAAAAGTCCCCAGTTTTTGCCGGCTTCATTTTGGATGCGGATCATGTCCTTGCCCTGTTCCTTGCGCATGGCTTCGATGACATACAAATTCACCGGCGTGAGGGGAGCCCTGACAGGATCTATGAAATCCACTTTGACCGCAGGAATGGTCTTCCCTTTGTAGCGCCCGCGCGCAATCGTTGTTTTTATGGCACGGAAATTCAGTCCTGGAAGTTTCAGGGCGTTCAGATAACGACTGACTTTATTCGCATCCAGCCAAGCAGAGCCGAATATTTCGAAGGGCATTTGAGTGCCAAATCCCAGATCCAAACCGCCAATTTCTCCAACCATACCCATCGCCACCTGAAATAAAGGAGAGTGGGCATGAGGCACAAGAGGTGAGGTTGGTTTCCAGTTCAGTCCTGTGTCCCTCCAGACCATGTCCCTTTTCCAGCCTCGCATTGGAACGATGTAGAGCACGCATGGGTGTTCGATCATACCTTCCTTGTTGAGCAATCTTGCGAGTTCTCCACATGTCATCCCGTAGACATATGGGATGGGCCATTGTCCCACCATGGATTTAAAGCGTGGGTTGAACAGCGGTCCCTCAACACGAATACCGCCGAGCGGATTGGGGCGATCCAGAACCATGAACTCTACTCCAGCCTTTCCGCATGCATTCATGGCCATGCCCATGGAACTGATAAAAGTGTAGGATCGCGCTCCTGTATCCTGCAGGTCATAAACCAGGATGTCGATGTGTCTCAGCATCGCCTCAGTGGGTTTGCGTATGGGCCCTGGACCATAAAGTGAGAATACGGGCAAGCCGGTGACAGGATCCGTTCCATCGCGCACTTCTTTTCCCGCCGATGCTTGGCCATCCAATCCGTGCTCTGCGCCAAACAGGGCAACCAGATTTACTTCCGGGGCCCGGTGCAATAACTGGATCGTAGATACTCCCCGGCTATTGATCCCGCTTGGATTGGTGATAAGGCCTACTCGTTTACCTTGTAATGGCTCGAACTTGAGCAGTTCCAGCATATCACTTCCCAACTCCACCCTTGCCTGCAGGCCTGAGTTTGCGCATGCAAAAAGGACAATTGTCAATGGCAGGAGGAGATTTGTTTTCAACATATGGAAACAATATACTAAAATACCGCAATTTCTCAAATGGCGGGATGCATATCATGAAACATTACATAAATGTAACTCGATTTGAAGTCTCTATTAGGCCAGAAAAATGTAATTCATTCTTATTTGAGGAAACAGGCATGATTAAAGCAGACAGTTTACAGGCTTTCGTTTTTGTCCAGCTTGGGCAACGGAATATCGGTTTTCATCAGTTGCAAGATCAAGCATTCCGGGTTATCAGTGGTCACACAAAAAACTACCAACAGCTTACTCCATGCATGCGCAACTGACCTTATTTCTCTCCCTGTTTTTAGGCGGATTGGTTTTGAACGGGAATGAGCTGGATCTTGAAAAGATAATAGCCAAACACTGCTTTGATTGTCACGGTGATCAAAAATCCAAAGCTGGACTCAACCTCCAGCAGCTTCTTCAATCAAAACCATTGATCAGGCATCGCAAATCCTGGGATCATGTCCTTGAATTGGTTCAACAAAATGAGATGCCGCCTGAGGAGGATTCCCGTATCACTCCAGAGGAACAACGCAGACTGCTTGCGCTTCTGGATAAGGAGATCAATCATTTTGATTTTTCAAGTGTTAACGATCCCGGATTCGAACAGGCACGACGCTTGAGTAAGCATGAGTATTTGAACACTGTCCGTGATTTGTTTGGCGTTTCTCAATTACCGGATCTGAAGTTCCCTGATGAGATGGCAGGCGCCAGTGGGTTTGATAATTCTGCAAACACGTTGTTTTTGCAGACCTCATTGATGAGTCGCTATATTGCGGCAGCAGAACGTGTGGTCTCCACACTGATGCCTGATACAACGGCAAACACCAAACTGCTAGCGGTTCGCAAGCGCATGATTGTTGCGTATCCCAATGCCCAAACCACGGCTTCCGAAGCGGCGGAACGTGTGCTGCAGCAGTTATTGTTGAGGGCTTACCGGAGGCCTTCGACACCAGATGAAATTCAGCGGTATCTGCTTTTGTTTGATTCGGTCTACAGAGTTGACAGCACTTTAAAAGGCTATGAGCTGGCCATCAAACAATGCATCCAAGCTGTTCTTATTTCCCCTAAGTTTTTGTTCCGGACTGAATCTGACTCTGAATCCACCGAGCCATACCGCATTGATTCCTTCGAGCTAGCCTCCAGATTATCTTATTTTCTCTGGGCGAGTATGCCGGACGGCGAGTTGCTGGACGCAGCCTTCAAGGATAATCTGCACCAGCCTGAATTACTGGCAAAGCAGGTCAGGCGCATGGTGAAGGATGAAAAAGCGGATACCCTAGGGAATTTATTTGCAGCTCAGTGGCTGGGTTTTGGCCTTCTTGGAAACCGGATCCGCCTGGACCCCATCGACAACCCCTGGTGCACGGATAGTTTGATGCAGTCCATGCGCGAAGAGTCTGCATTGTTTTTTGTTTCCTTGTTACGCGGTAATCGTTCCATTACGGACTTGATCAATGCACCTTACACGTTCATGAACGAGGAACTTTCGAGAGAAATTTACGGTTTGGATTCCATTCGTGGCAAGCATATGAGGCAGGTAATGCTGAACGATTCTGAGCGGGCGGGTATGTTGACTCATGGGAGCCTGATGGCGATCACCTCGAACTACAAAGAAACAAGCCCCATCAAACGTGGTTATTGGATCCTTGAAACCCTGCTAGGAAAACCTTTACCGCCTCCTCCGCCGAATGCGGGTGCATTCAGTGAAGAATTGGAGAACAACGATGCTCTCACCTTTCAGGAAAAAGTAGAGCTTCATTCGAATCGTGCGAGCTGCAAATCGTGCCACAGCAAGATCGATCCGCTTGGTTTCAGCCTTGAAAATTTCGATTACTTCGGGCGGTGGCGAGATTCTTATCGCGTCTGGAGGCCAGAGCGGGAAAACGATGATTTCTGGCCGTTGCTGCAGTCGATGCAATTGATGGATGCAAATGAATTACATCGTCGACTGGTCAATATTGATTTGGAACCAGATGATTTTCGATGGGCCCAGCAGTTTTTTGCCCGATTGATGCAGCTCGACGAACCCGATCAGAAATCTGAAATTGATGAAACCATTACCGCTGTCGACCAGCGTCGATTGATCATGATCCTCGAAGAAATGGAAATTGAGCCACTCGAGTCGGAGGGCCCTTGGTTTCAAGCAATTCATGAAGGCATCAATGAGTTGCGGAGCATTCCGGAGGCAGAGCTGGAAGATAAGCTGAATTCCTTGGAATTACCAGATGACGAGCAGCAGGCATGCCTGATTTTTATCCGTCGTGTACTGAACTTGCCGCAGGTGGATTTCAAAAATCGATTATCCGAGCTGGGGGAAGAAGCTCTGGATCAGCTTGCAGATTATCTGGAAGCCCTGGGGCTCACGGACTGGGAAGAGGAAGAAAATGACGGGGAAGATCGGTTCGATTTGGTTCAGATTACTGGCAATGTCGAATTGCCGGATGGTACTCGGCTCCAAGGTCCCGCAGGACTGCGTCAGAGTTTATTGGCCCGCCACCTGGATGACATGAGCCGTCAATTGATTCGCAAAATGTTATCCTACGCACTGGGGCGTCAGCTGGAATATTACGACGAAAAGGCTGTCGAGGACATCATGAGCCATTTGAAGAAGCAGAACTACGCATTTGATGCTTTGATCCATGGCATTGTTACCAGTTACCCATTTCAATTTAAAAAGGCCGCTTACGATTCTCAATGAACATTCTGTCATCCACACCTAAATTATCCCGCCGCACCATGTTGCGCAGCCTTGGAGCATCGGTTAGCTTGCCATTGCTCGAGTCAATGAACCCCATCCGATTGAAGGCAGATCGCTCGACATCACCTTCTATCAAGCGGGTAGGATATTTTTATTTTCCAAACGGTATTCCGAGAGGAATCTGGCACCCGAGCCAAGTCAACAGTCAAGGGTTCTTGCAAAAGTTGAATTCCTGGATGAGCCCCCTTGAAGCTTATAAATCCCAATTGCTCATACCTACTGATATCTGGACACCAGAGGGAAATGGTCACAGCGCAGGCACGGCCACCTGGCTCACTGGAGGTGGATATGATGATCAAGCCGTTCGGGCGGGGGGTGTTTCTGTGGATCAACTGATTGCTGGCCACACTGGGCAGGAAACAATGCTTCCCTCTCTAGAAATGTCCTTGAAGGGGGAGGGCTTCTTTTCCAATTCACTGCCGAGAAATGCTGTTTCCTGGTCTCCCACAAACGTACCTCTGACTCGTGAGGTGGAACCTCGGGCTATTTTTGATCGCATGTTTCGGCCGCCTACTGGAGGTGCATCCAATCGATCGGTGATGGATCTGGTGCTAGGGGAAGCGAAATCGCTCAACAAGCAAATTGGACGTGCAGACCAGGCCCGACTGGATGAATATTTCGAATCGATTCGTGCGTTGGAAAAGCGTATTGAATTTGCCGAGATTCAAACCCTGAAGATGCAACGTGATCGGGCGTTAACCCAGGCACTCACAGCACCGACCCCGGGGATACCCAGCGATCATGAGGAATACATTCGACTGATGATGGATATGATTGTGCTGGCCTATTGGTCAGATGCAACACGTGTGGTTTCTTTCATGCTGGATCATGGTCAATCCAATCGATACTTTAATTTCATCGAAGGTGTCAAAGGAACTTGGCACGCCCTGTCTCATTATGGCAATGCTTCGGGTTCTACGGAAGATGATGACGGGAAAACCAGTTGGGATTCAGTGGAAACCAAACGGGCAATGTATGCGGAAGTCATTCGTTGGCATCATCGGCAATTTGCTTACCTTTTGGGGCGTTTACAATCTATTCAGGAACCGGATGGAGCTTCTATTCTTGATAACAGTATGCTCCTGTATGGGAGTAGCCTTGGCGATGGAGATGCACACGATGAGAAAGATTTGCCAACACTTATTGCAGGAGGTGGAGGGGGTAGTATCAGGTCTGGGAGGCAATTGAGATTCAAACAAGGTACTGACCTGTCTAAAATTCATCTCGCATTCCTTCATCGTCTGGGAATACCTGAGAGTCAATTCGGATCGGTGAGCAGCGATTTTGGTCCTCTTGATTTTTTGACTTAAAAATTAGCTGCAACGTCAGCAGTCTTGATGACTGCATGTTCGTTGTGATAACCGAACAAGGAAAGAACTGGATCACCCCCGGCGATATTTAAAAGCAAGGGAATTCAGCTCGCTGATGTTCAGATGAAAAAGGCACTCTGTCGGCTTAATTTGAGGCCATCGATTGATTCAGAGTCCTGGTGACCTGTTTGAGTCATGATCCGATAGCGTTTTCAAATATGTTCAGGATGATAGTATCTCCTTCATTCATCTGTGTGCACTGGAGACTCAAGCGTACCGCGCGTCACACCAAGTTGATTGATGAGTTTGAGATTTTTCCAAACAAAGCTCCCGTCTACCTTTCCCGATAATAGATCACGATAAGTCTCCAAGGTTTTAAGAACCTCGGATTCTGATTCATTGATAAATTCCACACGGAAATATTTGATGCCCAGAGCCACCATTTGAGACGCATATTCGGCACCGGTTTGAGCGCGGCCGTTATAAACCGTATTGCGGCAACCCGCATCGGCTTTCAGGGGATGTTTTTGTCCAACTCTGTCGCGCAATTCCACTTCATGTTTCTCGCAGGGACGACCGCAATCACGGTAATCCTTGCCATCTGACATGAATGCACAAAATACACAATGCTCCATGTGAAACATGGGCATATGCTGATGCAGAGTAACCTCCAGCTGATCCGTCGGCATGGAAGAAATCAGGGCTTTGACTTGATCGAAATTGAGGTCGTAGGAAATAGTCAAACGATCGATATCAAAGGAATTTAACAAATATGATGCAGTCCAGGGATTTGATACATTGAATGAAAAATCTGCAATTCTTTGATTGTTCCTGAAAAACTCAAGATCATCATAATTACGTACTAGGTATCCATCGGCTTCACTCGATTGAACTTGTTTGAGAATCCATTCTTCATCTGGCTTGATGATACGCGGTGGAGCAACCCAGATCCCTGAACTTGGGTCGGTTTTCTGCTGGTCGGCAAAGACTTCACGAAATAGATGAACAGCCTCACGATATTTTTTGGGATCTTCGAAGTCGCAATAAATCTGACGACTTCCAAAAGCAATCGCAGCATTCAATTGGTGAAGATGCCTGACAAGCGGAATGAGTTGAGGGGATAAATCTGAAAGTGACTGATGCGCTTCAGGGAACTGGGGTTCCGTGCATGCTGATGTTGGACGTAGTTGCCATCTCGCACCCTCGCTGGGTAACTCACTTAGTTGGCTCACCATTTCCCTGCGCATGCGATTGAGTTCACTCACAGGAAGCATGCAGGGTCCCTCGCATTTGAAGGATACCTGATCCAACTGAAAGTTTGTGCTTCCCAAGCGCCCAAATTGCTTCCGTAGAGTGCCCTCATCAAGAGGTCGTTTCAAAGCGCTCTGGATTTCTGCGCTGGAAAAAATGTGGACTGTTTTGCCTGTGGGGTGATGGGCAACGACTTCAAGTCGATGGCCAGGTGTTCCTTTGACGACTATTGAGATGGGGGTTCCTGAAGGTTTTGATTCTCTTCGGGCGGATTGGCGGAGTTTTCGCTCCAGAGCCGGATCACTTGTTTTCCATATGCGATCTCCAACATTGAGTTGTTCGGTATTCAATCGGTCATGTTGGAAGAACAGACGCAGCCTTTGTTTGTTTTTTTCTTCAGGCGCATTTTGATGAAGAGAGATGACTTTGAATAACCTGCCACCTTGCTCAGCTTTGTCAGGATTGCCTTGGTCAATCACCACACCATCACCAGCCTTTACTGGTTGCTTTGTTTCTATGGTGAAACCATCTCCTTGGATGGACTGAATTCGCCCCAGATAAACTCCTCGTTTTTTCCCGAAACGCGCATGCACCAGTTTCTGATTGTCGATTCCGTTGAACCACCCCGTGTAAAGGCCTCGGGAAAAAGCCATTTCCAGATCATACTTTGAATTCTCAAATAGCCTTTGACCTTCACCTGTTTCAATGTGCGGTGATTCCGTGATCTGGTCGATGGCCTGCCGATAAACTCTCGTGACGTTTGCCACGTATTCGGGCGTTTTTAATCGACCTTCAATTTTAAGAGAACTCATTCTCAGGCGAACCAGCTCGGGTAGCGCGGGCAGACCTGCCAGATCTTGTGGGCTGAGCAGGTATTTTTGATCTCCCAACGGGATCGATTTTCCATCCTTTATCAAATCATAGGGCATTCTGCATGCCTGTGCGCATTCACCCCGATTAGCGGACCTGCCACCCAAAGCCTCGCTTGTTAAACACTGGCCTGAATAAGCTACACAGAGAGCCCCATGGACAAATACCTCCAATGGCATTTCCACTCCATTCACCGCAGGATCCTGTTTCAGATCCTTCTTAATCGACTCGAGTTCTTTCAAGGAGCACTCACGTGCCATGACGACCAATTGACAACCTAACATTTTTGCAAATCGAACGCCTGCAGAACTGGTGATGGTCATCTGTGTGGACGCATGTATGGGGAAGTCGGGGCTGATCGAACGAATCATGCGACATAAGCCGATATCCTGAACAATGGCAGCATCCACATCCGCTTCGATGATTGCCCTCAATTGGGCCTTTGCGGATTCCATTTCATCCGCAAAAATCAATGTGTTCATGGTCACATATCCACGAACATTTCTCTGATGCAGATATTCCATTAACTCAGGAAGATCAGCGGTCGTGAAATTATCCGCACGCATCCGTGCATTAAAACCAGTCAGGCCAAAGTAGATGGCGTCGGCACCGTTTTCTACGGCAGCACGGGCACAGTCCCAATTACCCGCTGGTGATAAAAGTTCAGGAGACTGTGGTTTTGGTGTTGATTCAAAAGTTTTGGCGCTATCTACCATTGGATTTACCGGGTTGTCGTGAAAAAATCAGCGGTCGGACTGGTCAACCATAGCATTGCATGGAAGACTGTGCCAAGCATGGAGCCAATGAAACATCGAGAGAACAAGGGTATGAAGCGGGTGCTTGTCGCAGGTTATGGTTACATAGGGTCTCTGGTCGGGCATTTGTTGGCAGAAGCCGGAACCGAAGTTGTTGCCGTCAGTCGAACGATGCCCGGGGGGCTGCTGCGTCAACCTCATCCAAATGTGCATTGGTTTCCTGCTGATCTCACCTGTAGGGATTCCCTTTCAGGTTTGAAAGGAGATTTTGATCATGCACTGTTCGCCGCATCTTCAAGTCGTGGCGGCGCTGAAGATTACCGACACGTTTATTGTAATGGTGTAGACAATTTGATGACCTTGCTTAAAGGGCGCTTGAGCCAATCCTTCATCTACTTGAGCAGTACAGGTGTCTACGGTCAGAATGAGGGTGAATGGGTTGATGAAACCATGCCTGTTCAACCGAAGTCAGAGACGGGGCAAGTTCTGGTGGAAGCCGAAAAAAAAATAATCCATCGTTATCAATTCAATGCCTTCCCTGGGATGATCTTGAGGTTGTCGGGTATTTATGGTCCAGGTCGGGGCTATGCATGGAACCGCATTCAACAGGGGAACGCTGTCATCGAAGCTCCGGGTGAACGATGGGTGAACATGATCCATCGAGACGATGCTGCCCGTGCTGTGCTGGCAGCCTTCATGGAAGGGATTGCTGGGGAATTTTATAATGTCACCGATGATGTGCCTGTTCGGCAGCTTGAGTTCTATCAATGGCTTGCATCGGCTTCAGGCAGCCCTATTCCAAAGGTTGTAGAAAGCGATCCGCTCAAACCAAGCAAGCGTCAGCTCACTCATAAGCGGATCAGTAATCAAAAATTAAAACAACTGAATCACTTTAAGCTGAAATTCCCAAGCTTCAAAGAGGGATATTCGGCCTTGATGAAATGATAGAATTCAAACAAGGGTTTCTCAAGTTGGACTGAGCTCTGGACCCTGAGAGCTATCATCGAAGGTCAGGGGCGCTCAAGTTTCACGGATGATTTCGTAACATCTTCCGGTTGAATTGAGAATCTTGTGAGGTCAAATGGTATAACCTGAACTTGATCGATCAAAAAACAGATCAACAAACCGCGTTTGTGAGCTGTATGGCAAGGTGAGGGCAACTCAATCTGCAAACACGATAGCCCATAAATTATCAAGCCAAAGGTGGAAGGATCACAACCAAAGTGTAACTGATAATGATCTCAAAAGTCCGATCAGTATCAGAAAGTAACAATCATCTGAACGAGGCTTTGACCTGTTTGCTTTGATTGTTCAAAGCGAATCTCGCGTGCAGGCTAGCCTTGTCAAGGGAAGCACTTTTAATTGGATGGGATTTGGGCGTTGATGGTTTCAAAACGAACGACTTTTTCTCCTGGTTTTGCGTAACCCAGCTTTTCACGAGCCAGACGTTCCAAAGTCATCTTGTTGGTACTGATAGCACCGATGGTTGCATTCATCTGATCGGCGAATGCCTTTTCCTCAGCAATTTGTTTCTGTAGCAGATTGATGCGTTTCTGCATTCCTTCATTCTGGCGGATTACTGGTTTGTACCACTGAAACACAGCCAAGCTGCCAGCAAAAATCAACAAAAGCATCACCACTTTGGTGAGCTTCATCCAGATTCCTACATCCATACGTTTTGATTTATGGGCCATATTAGCTTTCACGAGGGTCTACTCTCCTGACAACCATAACTTACTTGGAATAGTCAATTTTTATGGGATTTACTAATTCCTGTCCAGTTTTTGCTTTAATAATTTCCAGATATCTCTGGCGGCAGGAACTCCCGACCAATAGGTCAGGACTGCATAGAACCCGGTTCCCAGGATCAAAGGAACAAATACCTCTGTTAATTGGGTCCAGACACTGGGCGTTTCTATCATACTCACAATCCACTTCCATAATGCCCAAGCCAAAAATGCAGCTAGAATCCCCGATCCCAGGACGGTGAGGGTGGGTTGAATCATTTCCTTCACTTTCATATTGGGGAACTTGCGGCGAATCGCATAAAAAATGAGGCCAAGATTGACCATCGAACTCAACGCGTTGGCTATTCCCATGCCCGCTTGCTGGTAGGCTGGAATCAAAAAGAAGGCGAAAATCAGATTGCAGGATAAGCTGAAAACGGCGATGCGCATGGGAGTCTTAACATCGCCCAAGGCGAAAAATGCGCGTGCAATAATATTCACCAGGGAAAACGCCACCAAGCCTGGAATCAAACACTTCAAAGCCAAAGAGGCGCGTGCGGTTGAATTGACATTAAATTCATTACCCTCAAAAAGCAGGCGTATTATGGGCGTCGCCATTACAAAAGTCATGGTAGTTGCGATCCAGTTTGCATAAATGAGATATCCCATTCCCTGCCTCAAGCCTGTTTGGAATTCTCCATATTTTTTTTCAGCCGCCAGACCTGAAAGCATGGGCAACATGAAGGTGGCTAACGAAACTCCAAAAATCCCTTGAGGCAGCTCCATCAGTCTTACTGCATAGTTGAAGGATGCCACGACATGTGGGGCTTCACCGAAGGCGATTGCGTTGGTAAGGATGATATTGAGTTGAAACGCCGCCACTCCAACGATGCCCGGAAGTATCCGCACCATGAGTTTATGGACGGTTTCGTTCTTCCATGGATTGATCCATCGAAGCCTGAAGCCTTCCTTGAAAAGGAGAGGGAATTGGAAGAGCGTTTGAGCAACTCCTGCAATCAAGATGCCAACTGCCAAGCCATAGATCTTGTCTTCGAGATGCGTTCCAAACCTTGGCGCAATAAGAAAGACTGCAGCAATCATGACCACGTTCAACATGGTGGCACCCAGTGCTGGAATAAAAAAGTAGCCTCGGGCATTCAGGATGCCCATCAGTACTGCTGCCACGCAAACCATCAGGACATAAGGTGCCATGATGCGAAGAAGCCCGAAGAATAATTGAGTCTTCAAACCCAGATTCACGCCCTCAATCATTGCCGTTGAGAATATGATAATGAGCGTGACAGCGATGGAGCAGGCAATGATCAGTGCTGAAACAGTGGCATTGGCAACATACCACATCGCTTTTTCACCCTCCTGCATTTCTTTTTCCTTGAACATCGGGATGAATGCAGCCGTCAGGGCACCTTCTCCCAGCAGGCGACGGAAGAGGTTGGGTATTTGGAATGCATAAAAAAAGGCGGAGGCAACGAGGCCATCGCCCATGAATCGGGCATAAACCATTTCACGAACCATTCCCAGAAGCCGACTGAGCAGTGTCGCAGCGCCCATGGCTCCCGAAGATTTTAGCATTTTTGACATCGTTATTCTTAATCAATACAGCTTCGTAATCCTGATGATCGATTCGCCGATTTACTTGCGGAGCTGATTGGCACAGACATCATAAGCAAAGCGATACGTCGGGCAAACCTTTCTCGCGTAAAGCGAAGCTTTTGAAAATCTTCACTGGAGATTTTAGCTAAAGCTTACTAATTTTCTACTGTTGGCGTAGTAACAATCAGCGCACGATAGCAAAGTGGTAAAGGCTAAAAGAAAATCAAAACGATCCTCAGTCAAAAAGGGTTGGCATGGACAGACTGCGAATCTTGGTCGGGCCGTAGAGGTGGGCCTGGCATGGGTAGGGGCGCTCCTCGTCGTGGAGATCATAGATTTCAGTATGGGGAACCGGCTTGATGCATTCGGCATTCTGCCAAGGGTCTGGATTGGTCTGTTAGGAGTCCTTACAAGTCCCTTGCTGCATGCTGACTTTGCACACTTGATGGCTAATGCCGGTCCGATGGCCTTGCTCCTCGCTATTCTTTTCTCCGATGGCAGGTATCATCCGAAATCAAGTCTGGCTTTGATATGGCTGGTAAGTGGCCTTGGAACATGGCTTATTGGCCGTAATGCCATCCATATAGGGGCAAGCTCGGTTATTTTCGGATTGGTGTCTTTTTTGATCGTGGCTTCACTCTGGATGAAGAGTTGGCGAGCGTTGTTTTTTTCTCTGGTTGTTTTCTTTCTTTTTGGAGGATTGTTTTACGGGATCTTCCATGTGCATGCCGGGGTGTCCTGGGAAGGGCATCTGAGTGGTGCGCTCGCTGGTGTCTGGGTTGCCTGGATCATGCATGGGCGTTGATTCCGTATCTTTGCAGTCAACGAAGATCAAAGCTCAGACGGTAAAATAAGTCCCAGTTGAGGCTTGTTTTTGAACCCCCGCTCGATTTTGCTTTCACCGAAAAAATTCAAATCATTGCCAAAGATGATTTGTATTGCTATCCATTGAGTCACTTTATCATGAATGCAGAACAACATACCGAGTCCGCGATCGAAGCGGCAAAAAAGGCTTATTGGAGAGCAAACATTTCCGTTGTGCTTGTGCTCATGGGAATCTGGTTCCTGTTTGGCTGTGTCCTGAGTATTTTCGCGGTCGATGCATTGAACAAAATCCGACTTGGAGGTTTTCCTCTTGGGTTCTGGATGGCTCAGCAAGGAACCACCATTGCATTTATTTTTGTGACCCTGGCCTACGTTCTCATTATGAAACGCCTGGACATGCGTTATCTGGCCCAGTGCGGTAAAAAATCCTCAGAGGAACCAACAACTGCCGTTTGATCGATCAGGTTCATCATCCACAATTAGCCCGTTTACATTACTCTAGCACATGGACATTCAATCCTGGACTTATCTCATCGTTGGCCTTTCCTTTGCCCTCTACATTGGCATCGCTTTTGTGACCCGTGTTCGCAGCACTTCAGGATTCTATGTGGCTGGTCATGGGGTTCCTGCTATTTTTAACGGCATGGCCACGGGCGCGGACTGGATGAGTGCTGCGTCCTACATTTCGATGGCTGGGATTATTTCATTCACTGGATTTACGGGTTCTGTTTATCTCATTGGATGGACGGGGGGGTATGTCTTATTGGCTTTGTTGCTGGCTCCTTACCTCCGGAAATTTGGCAAATACACTGTCCCGGACTTTGTGGGGGATCGTTATTACTCTGATGTAGCCCGCGTGGTCGCGGTCATGTGCGCGGTTTTCGTTTCATTCACCTACGTGGCTGGCCAGATGCGGGGCGTGGGTGTGGTATTTTCAAGGTTCCTTGAAGTGGACATCAATACGGGAGTGATCATTGGTATGATACTCGTCTTTATTTATGCAACACTGGGGGGCATGAAGGGGATCACATACACGCAGGTTGCTCAATATGTGGTTCTGATCATTGCATACCTGATTCCTGCCATTGCGATCTCGCATGTCATGACCGGGCATTGGATTCCGCAGATTGGCTTCGGAGCCAAGGTGGTTGGTGGAGAAAATGCCGGGGTGTATTTATTGGAGGCGATTGATCAAATTCATCGAGACCTTGGTTTTCCCGAATACACCGGGACCTTCATCACTGGTCACAAGTCCATGATCGATATGTTTTGCGTCACGCTGGCCCTGATGGTTGGAACGGCTGGCTTGCCTCATGTGATCATTCGTTTTTATACGGTCAAAAATGTACACGCCGCCCGCTGGAGCGCTTTCTGGGCGCTGTTATTTATCGGGATTCTTTACACTACAGCTCCCGCGATCGCCACGTTTGCGAGAGTCAATTTGATCCAGACTTTGCATGAAAAATCCTACGAACAGCGACCGGAATGGTATAAGAGCTGGGAGCAAACCGACTTGATTGCGTGGGTGGATAAAAATGGTGATGGCATCATTCAATACGCAAGCGGACCTGCTTTTGCTGGAAAACCCGATTTTCAGGAAAAGGAAGATGGATCCTATGTCTTGGGAGCTGCGCAGCAACCGCTCTTAAACAACAAAGCGTCCGATGGACCTAATGAGTTGTATGTTGATCGAGATATCATGGTCCTTGCCAACCCGGAAATCGCGCAATTGCCCGCGTGGGTCGTGGCATTGGTTGCCGCCGGTGGGTTGGCTGCGGCGCTTTCCACTGCGGCTGGATTGTTGCTGGTCATTTCCTCTTCGATATCACACGATTTGGGTAAATCCATCATCAAACCCAATATGAGCGAAAAGGAGGAACTGCGCTTGGCGCGAACGGCTGCGGGGGGGGCAGTCATTCTCGCCGGATATTTTGGAATCAATCCTCCTGGTTTTGTAGCGCAGGTCGTTGCTTTTGCATTCGGTCTTGCAGCAAGTAGTTTTTTTCCTGTGATCATTCTTGGAATTTTCAGTAAGAGGACGACAAAAGAAGGTGCTATTTCGGGCATGATTTCTGGGATTGGTTTTACCGCTATTTATATCTATTACTTCAAGTTCCACAATCCGGGAGCTGGTCCGGATCAATGGTGGTTTGGTATCAGTCCAGAGGGCATTGGATCGCTTGGAATGGTGATTAATTTTGTGGTTACCATGACCGTCACCGCATTTACACCCGCACCACCTGCGGAAGTTCAGGAACAAGTCGAAAATCTAAGGTATCCCAGCTCGTAGTCCGTCACTTTCTTCAAGTAGTCAAGGCTTTGGACCAATTGAATATGACCGAATCTGACAATTCAACTCGGCGGCGCCCTGTACGTTGGTGGCCCTTGTGGGTGATTGGTATTCTTGCTGCAGTGGCTCTCGTGTTCGTTTGGGAATTCAGAGATGCGTACAGACAGGAAAAGAATATTTTCAGTGCGATCATTTCGATGATAACTCTGGGACTCATGCTCCTATGGTGGACCTTTTTCTCCAGAATCAAATGGAAGCTTCGCTTGGGCATGATCCTTGTTGTGGCCGTCATGGTCGGCATTGGATCGCAAGCTTTCGAGATCATTGGAGTTTCCGGTGATTTGATTCCAATCATTCGCCTCAAATCGGGAGGAACTCAGAAGGCCAGCGTCGAAAAAGTCGTCGTCGATGCAGATGTCGAATCGTTGCCTCGTGCAGAGCAGGATTTCCTTCAGTTTCTTGGGCCCAACCGGGATGCGGTTCTTGCTGGCATTTCCCTGACGCAAGAACAGATGCAAACGCCGCCCGTGGAGCGATGGCGTCAGCCGATCGGTCAGGGATGGTCGGGCTTCGTTGTCCAGGGGCCTTTTGCATACACTCAAGAGCAGTCAGAAGATCAAGAGAAAGTGACTTGTTATCAGCTTTCAACAGGCAGCCTGCTTTGGGAATACAGTTACCTTGCGGATTACTCATCAGTCATTGCTGGTAATGGGCCACGTGCGACACCCACTATTTCTGGAGACTTTCTTGTCACGATGGGAAGCACTGGAGTTTTGAAC
>JBDQII010000062.1:0-15962 GCA_040264395.1 Verrucomicrobiota bacterium | reverse complement strand
TTGGGTGGTCCTACAGGGTACGCAATTAATCCGGCTCGGGATTTGGGCCCCCGTATTGCACACGCCATTTTGCCCATTCACGGTAAAGGCGACAGCGAGTGGTCTTATGCCTGGGTGCCCAGTGGGGGCCCTGTCATAGGGGGGGCAATTGCCGCTTTCGGCTTCAAATGGCTTTGGACTCTCACTCCAGCCCCGTAAAGCTCAACAAGCATCTCATGAAATATATTTTAGCTCTTGATCAGGGAACAACCAGTTCTCGCGCCATCGTATTCGATAAAAAAGGAAGTATAATTTCTGTTGCTCAAAAAGAGTTTGAGCAAATTTATCCCAAGCCAGGCTGGGTAGAACACGATCCCTCGGAGATCTGGAGCAGCCAACTGCAAGTCGCAAAGCGTGCTCTCAAAAAAGCGCAACTCAAACCCAGCGACATCAAGGGAATTGGTATCACCAATCAAAGAGAGACTACCATCGTTTGGGACCGGCAAACCGGAGAACCGATCTATAATGCGATCGTATGGCAAGACCGGCGCACTTCAAAGTTCTGTGATGAACTGAGAGACGCAGGACTATCGGATATGATCAAGAAACAAACCGGCTTGGTTCTAGATGCCTATTTTTCGGGAACGAAGATTCGGTGGATCCTGAATAATGTGCGTGGAGCGAAAAAATTAGCTAGGGATGGAAGATTGGCGTTTGGAACTGTGGACAGCTGGTTGCTATGGAAACTCTCAAACGGAGACCAACATATTACAGATCCCACGAATGCTTGCCGAACATTACTTTACAATCTGAAGAAAGGTGACTGGGACGATTCATTGCTGGACTTGTTCAATGTACCTCGAAGCTTGCTGCCAGAGATCAAATCTTCAAGTGAGGTCTATTTTGAAACAACCGCTCTCGGAGGAAAAATACCTGTCGCGGGAGTCGCAGGCGATCAGCAAGCAGCCTTGTTTGGTCAGGCATGCACTTCCCCTGGTATGGTGAAAAACACCTATGGTACTGGCTGTTTTATGCTGATGCAGACCGGAACACGCCCTAAGACTTCCAAGAACAACCTTCTTTCCACGGTGGCTTGGAAGATTGGTAACAAAACAGAATACGCTCTGGAAGGAAGCATCTTCATTGCAGGAGCGGTGACTCAATGGCTAAGAGACGGGCTTGGACTAATCCGTAAATCCGCCGACATAGAGGCTCTGGCTCAAACAGTGGACGACAATGGAGGTGTCTATTTTGTTCCTGCTTTTGCAGGCCTTGGTGCCCCACATTGGGATCAATATGCAAGGGGAACCATGGTAGGACTGACTCGAGGCAGTAATGCGGGGCACATAGCCCGCGCAGCTCTGGAAGGAATTGCCTATCAGGTTGCTGATGTAGTTAAGGCCATGGAGAAAGATGCCGGGCTCAAACTCAAGGAACTCCGAGTCGACGGTGGCGCTTCTTTAAACAATTTACTCATGCAGTTTCAATCGGATCTGCTTGATGTTCCAGTTCTCCGCCCCAAAGTTTCCGAAACCACCGCTTTGGGTGCTGCCTATCTCGCAGGGCTTGCCGTTGGTTATTGGAAAGACAAGGAGGATATCGCTGTTCAGTGGCAGGTAGACTCGCAATTCGAACCGAAGATGAATCTCAAACAAGTGAAAAAGCTAACACTCGGTTGGCAAAAAGCGCTTGGACGCTCGAAGGGCTGGCTTGCCAGCTAATCCGTAACACAAATTCAAAGTGTAACCAGGGCCACAAGCAACAACGGCATACTGTTTGATCCGGGAACGATCGAACATTGACGTGGTAACCGGCAAGTTGAACTTGGGATTAGATTCCAATCACGCACGTGTGCAGCCCAGTGAGGTCTGTCATTACCATGGTCTTCCTACAGCACTTTGGGGGCCATTTGACTGAAAAAATCAGGCATCCAAATGATGGATTGGGCTGCAGATGATTTCCCGTATTACAGACTCGGTATTCGTGGAGAGGCAGACAATGCGAATGGTCCCTTGCAAAAGACGAGATCTTCATACTCTCTCAAGCAAGGGATTCGCTCAAAAGAGCTTGGGGAAAAATTTAACGGCACGTTTACAGCAGGCTAGATCTACAAAGCTTGGCTGGGGTGACGTTCATGTATGTTGAGGGCGTCATGGAGTGTTTCCTGAATTTTCTGCGCGTACTTACTATTTTTTTTGACAAAAAATGCCCCATTCATTCGACGCGCGTTCAAAGAACAAACCGACCCAAGCTTTCACCGCCGCGTGGAAAGGACAGGCATGCAAAAAGCTCCACATCCTGGAAGCAGAAGAGAAAAACATGGTCCAAACCCCAGAAAACCAAGGCCAGCATTACCCAATAGATGAGCTTTTGAAGGGAGGGTGAATTGTAGCGTTGCATTGAGATTCTTTTGAGGTTCAGGCAATAGGCTGCAGCCATAGATGCAGCACACAAAAACTTGAAAAGTCGATCCCTAGGGTTTTGATTCGCATATCACAACCATTTGTAATAAAGTTCTGCTGATGGATCAGAAGATCAAAGTGGCTGTCATAGGGACGGGAGCCCTGGGGAAACATCATGCCCGCATTTATGCCGATCTGGCAAAAGAGGGCTTGATTGAATGCGTCGGGGTGTATGATCAAAATATTTTGGCGGCGAAAGAAGTCGCAAACCGGCATAGCATCCCCTTGTTACAAACAATGGAGGAAGCTACAGAATCGGCCCATGCGCTGAGCGTGGTAACCCCAACAATCACCCACTTTTCAATTGCGAGTGGATTATTGGAGAAAGGTAAGCACTTACTGGTCGAAAAACCGATGACTGATAACACGGAACAGGCAAAACGTCTGGTGGAGTTAGCATGTAAAAAAAATTGTGTTCTTCAGATTGGTCATGTGGAGCGCTTCAACCCGGTGTTCACTTATCTCAATGCCTCTGCAAAAGAGCCCAAGTTCATTGAAACGCATCGGCTAAGCCCATACCCAGCCCGCAGCACGGACATAGGAGTTGTCTTGGATCTGATGATTCATGATCTGGATATCGTGCTGGCATTTGTCAAATCAAATGTAGTCCAAGTTGATTCTGCGGGTGTTTCAGTTCTGAGTAAATCAGCGGACATCGCAAACGCACGATTGAAATTTGCTAATGGATGTGTGGCGAATTTAACCGTCAGCCGCATAAGCCCTGAACGCATGCGCAAAATAAGGGTCTTCAGCGGTGGGGAGGAAGCAAGTTACATCTCACTGGATTACCAGAAGCAGGAAGGGTTCATTTATCGGGTGGCAAGTGGAGGTGAAACACCTTCAAGTTTCTGGACTCAATTACTGGCATCACGCAAAAAGGATTTCAAGGTTGTCAGCGAATTTGCGGGCAAAAAAATTGTACGTGAACCAGTTCCCATCAATAAGGAAGAACCCTTACGGTTGGAAATTAAACATTTTACCGAGTGCATACGCGCGAAAACAGAACCAGCCGTCAGCGGCGCCTCTGCCAAACAAGCTCTGGACTTAGCCCTGGAGATCACCAGGCAAATCCAGGCTGCTTCGTGATTGTGACATGATTCATTTCTCACATTGGTGTGGTTGCCATTCGACCAATGCTTCGGCATAGTCTATCCAAGTGAGCATTAAGGAAAAAAATACTTCGCCCATCTCGGTGGGCATGATTTCGTTAGGATGCGCCAAAAACCTGGTGGATTCAGAGATTATGCTCGGACACCTCATGCAGGCAGGAATGACCATCACAAACAACGCAGATGATGCTGACGTTGTCGTTGTCAATACCTGTTCATTCATCGACAGCGCGCAGGAGGAAAGTGTGGATACCATCCTCGAATCATCCGAGCTCAGGAAAGCGAAACACCTGGGCCAGGGATTAATCGTGGCAGGATGTCTGACCCAGCGCTACCGGAAAGAACTCCCTGAGCTTTTACCTGAGGTGGATGTCTTCATGGGAATTGATCAAGTGGATCAGATACCGGAATTCGTACGTCAAGCTCACAAACATCGCGAAAAAAAAATAAGCCGAGAAGAGGGTTCCGGGAAGAATAGTAACGATGCGGCAACAAATGAAAGCGAAGAGATGCTCCCCGTTCTGGATGTCACTGCAAGACCAAATTACATTCCAGATTACACAACTCCACGTTTTCGACTGACACCCCAGCACTTTGCTTATTTGAAGATTGCCGAGGGATGCAATCACCCATGCAGTTTTTGCATTATCCCGCGTATGCGAGGCTCTCACAGAAGCCGCCAGCCTGAGGATATTGTTGAGGAAGCAAAAGCCATGGTTCGTGATGGAATCAAAGAAATAAACCTGATTTCTCAGGATTCCACCTATTACGGCATGGATCTTAGAGAAAATCACAAGCGAAACATTGCATCACCTCAAAAATTCAAGGAGGCCTCCGAAGCACTCCCAGAGGATGCCTCGACACTTTCCACCCTGCTGAGACAACTGAATGCGATAGAGGGCGATTTCTGGATTCGTATTCTTTACACCCACCCGGCTCACTGGACTGACGAATTGATCCAAACCATTGCCGAATGCAAGAAAGTAGCCAAATATGTTGATATCCCACTTCAACACATTCACTCAACCATGCTTGAGCGCATGCGTCGTGAAACCAGTCGCGAATACATTGAGGAACTGATCCAACGTATTCGCGAGGGAATACCAAATATCGCCATCCGCACCACCTTCATTGTCGGTTTCCCTGGAGAGACCGAGGGGGCATTTGAATCTTTAAAAACATTTATTCAGGACACACGCTTTGAACGGCTGGGGGTTTTCACCTATTCTCATGAAGAAGGCACTCGCGCGGGGGACATGGCCAATCAAATCCCCACTGAAGTGAAAGAAGCACGTAAATCCAGGGCCATGGAAACTCAGCTGAAGGTGTCGAGAGAACTTGCCTCTGCTCAGGTAGGTAAGATGATGCGAGTCTTGGTTGAAGGGCCTGCTGATGCAGCGGCGATTGAAGAATCAAACATTCGCTCATGGGAACATGGCCTGTTGCGTTCCAAATCTGAAAAATCAGCTATCTCTCTGGACACTTCAACCTCGTGGTCCATTGCCCGCGGCGAAGCAGATGCACCGGATATTGATGGTCGCATTTATGTTCAAGGCAGACTGAAGCCGCACCAATTCCATATGGTTCAAATCACAGGCTTTACTGATTACGATTTGATCGCGGAGCCAGCAGCAGAATCAGAGAAATGATTTTTGGAGCTCGTTGTGAACATACTGATTGCACCAGACAAATTCAAAGGAACCATGACAGGCATGGAAGCGGCTTGTTCCATACGAGATGGATGGTCAATGGCTCGCCCAGAGGATGACTTACGCATCTTGCCCATATGCGATGGAGGCGACGGGTTCGGCGAAAGATTGGCCGAACTTGAAAAGGCAAAACCTGTCGACTGCCAAACTGTTGATGCAGCTCATCGCCCCCTGACGACCAAGTGGTGGTGGCAGGAGCAACAAAAAATGGCCAGTATTGAGTCAGCCTGTATCATTGGATTGGCACAACTCCCGTCTTCCAGATATCACCCTTTTCAGTTGGACACTTTCGGATTGGGAAAGGTATTGCTAGAGGTTGCAAAAAGAGGTGCAGAAACCTGCGTTGTGGGCATTGGAGGCAGTGCCACTAACGATGGCGGTTTTGGCATGGCAAAAGCACTCGGATGGAGGTTCGAAAATCAAGCAGGGGAAGCCATTACCAAATGGACGGATTTGGATCAACTTTCATTGGCCTCTGCTCCCAGCAAAAGACATCTCTTTGAACATCTGCTCATAGCGTCGGATGTTGAAAATCTGTTGCTTGGTGACAAGGGCGCTTCACGTATCTATGGCCCCCAAAAAGGGCTGCGGGAAAGTGACATGGAAAAAAGTGAAGCCTGCTTTCGCTCTTTATCTCAACAAGTCGATGCACTTGTTGAATATGAATGGCGTCTCGAACCAGGTAGCGGAGCTGCAGGCGGCTTGGGGTATGGCCTGATGGCGTTTCTTGGCGGTAAGGCTGAATCTGGATTTGATTTTTTTGCAGATAGAGCAGACCTGAATACCCAGCTGGCATGGGCGGACCTTGTGATCACTGGTGAGGGATCCCTCGATTTATCCTCTTTGATGGGTAAGTGTGTTGGAAATATAGCCGAAAAATGCAGAGAAATGGGTAAATCTTGCATAGGTATGGGTGGAATCGTCAGGAACAAAGAAAAGCTATCCAATTTGTTTACGGGTATTTATTCAATAACTCCTGACCTCACTGATCAGGTTTCCGCCTTAAAATTTGCGTCAAAATGGCTCAAGGAACTCTCGAAAAAAGCATCAAATGACATTCAAGTGTAAAGAAGGCTTGGGTTTTCTCAAAAATCAGTTACTTTGGGTGACGGGTGGGGATGTAAAGTCCATTTGAACCAAAGTGACCTGTTTCGGTCTTAATGTAGATAATGAAGTTAAACAATAACGTGAAGCAAACAACAGAACTGGAGATAGGACAACTCTGGAAGGTTGGAGATTTCCACATCGAAATCGTACAAATCGGAAAGACACTTTGCCATTACAGACATTTGCGAAATCTTGGCCAGAAGGGTATACCGGTCAAATTAGAGCAATTGCAAGTGGTGAAAAAATACTTAAAAACCAACAAGGCAGAGCTGGTCGGAAACAAAAAGAAAAAGACGACCCGCAAGTAAGAAAACTTACATTGGGCTTTATCTGAACGCCTCGGAGATATTTATCTCCGGGGCGTTTTGTGGTTTCCGATAGCCTTCAAAATCAGTTTAAAGCCTTATCTGTAAACATGTTACCTGATCAAGCTTCTTTAAATGTATCAATTCAAAAAAAAGAATGGCATTGATCCTGACAAGAAAACCTCAATTCTTGAAAAAGGCCGGAACAGATACGATCAATCCTCGTTTCGCTGAATGAGCAGAAGCGCCATACGACATATGGCAAGGGACTTGGTCTCGGCGAGAACCTCGGTGCTGGTGCTGACGTCCGTTCCGTAACGTGCGAAGTATGGTTTGTCACTTATTCGCGTCCTGCCTAAGGTGACCTTCGTGTTGTAGGTAGACTGAAGCTTACGCCTCACTTTATGAACCAGACTGTCGTCAGTGGAGTAGGATGGACATGCACTCAAGCCAGACTCTCCAAAGAGACCTTGGTTGATGATACTGTCCATCTCATTGCTCGCAGGAGCTTTGTATGGGTTTAATTTCCCCATCAAAATTTATTCATGTTGTTAATTATAGAATATTGGGATGAAACTAGATAAGGCAGGAGGCGACTCCTTTCAACTTATAATTTAGATTAATTGATCCACAGCCATCACCTTAAGGAAGGCTGCTCATTTTTCGACTTTGGGTTCAGATCACTTTCAATGTATTCTGATGGGTTTAAAATTTAAAACACTGATAATACATCCGAAAAATGATTTGTAAACACAGTTGACAACTCGGGAGAAAAATCGACCTAATATAACCCCTATGGGGCAGATCAATGACCAGATAGCAGTCGTCACCGGAGCAGGCCGGGGAATCGGAAAAGCAGTTGCGCTTCGCTTCGCGGAGGAAGGAGCGAATGTTGTTTGCCTGTCTCGCACCAAATCCAATGCAGAATCAACCGCTGAATCTGTAAGGGCAAAAGGTCGCAAGGCCTGGGCTTTTTCAGTGGATGTGTCCGATACATTAAAAACACAAGAGACAGCCAAAGCGATACTCAAGGAAACTGGCAGGGTTGATATTCTGGTCAACAATGCAGGTATCACAAGAGATGACCTCTTGATGAGGATGTCCGAGGAGGCTTGGGATACGGTTCTTGATACGAACCTGAAAGGGGCCTTCAGTCTCTGCAAGGCTTTCACTCGCACTTTCATGAAACAGAGACAAGGAAGCATCATCAACATATCCTCCGTCATTGGGCTTATGGGAAATGCAGGACAAACAAATTACGCGGCCAGCAAGGCAGGGCTCATTGGTCTGACAAAATCCATTGCAAGGGAACTCGCAGTCAGAAATGTAACCTGTAATGCCATCGCACCGGGGTTTATCGACACAGATATGACCGCAGAATTAAAGGAGGATCAAAAAGAGGGAATCCTTAAACAAATACCACTCAAGAAACTGGGAACCCCCGATGACATAGCTCATGCAGCCATCTACCTTGCCGGCCCCGGCGGACGTTATGTGACGGGCCAGGTATTGACTGTGGATGGCGGAATGGTGATGTGACTGAATCAACCATGAAATGGTTTTATTCACTGCCTGAAGGAGCAATTTTTAACCATCAACCGGGTTATCTAGCCAATTTTATTTTTCTATTTTTTGGATTCAAGGCTTGACGGTTAAAACTAGATCGTTAATCACACTGATAGCTTAACATTACGGAGAAACTCATGTCTGAAAAATCAATCGAACAACGTGTCAAAGATATCATCGTCGAACAGCTCGGCGTCAACGCAGATCAGGTCACACCAGAGGCCAAATTTATTGAGGACCTCGGTGCCGATTCGCTCGATACCGTGGAACTAGTCATGGCTCTCGAAGAAGAGTTTGGTCAGGAGATACCGGACGATGAAGCAGAGAAGCTACAGAGCGTCGGAGACGTCAACAAATACATTGAGGAAACTCAAGGCGAGTAAAACCAGCACTGTTGAAATAACATCTTAATGGATGCGGTTGTTTCCTTCATGGCGACAACCGCAAACTTTTATATGTCCGACTCATATTCACATCGCCGCGTGGTTATCACCGGCATGGGCGTGGTCAGCCCCCTAGGCAATGCCCCTGATATACTCTGGAATAATCTACTGGAGGGGCAGTGCGGCATAGATACCATAAAAGCCTTTGACGTATCTGAGTACGCCTGCCAGATCGCAGGTGAGGTGCTTGACCTGGACCCTGTCGAAGCCTTCCCTTCCCCTAAGGAGATCCGCCGCACAGACCGCTATGCGCAATTTGGAATTTATGCAGGCTATCAGGCACTCAAAAATTCCGGATTGGACTTGGAGAAAACAAATCTGGATGAGGTTGGTGCTTTCATAGGTTCAGGCATTGGCGGACTTTCCACATTAGAAAAACAGCATACCATCCTCACCGCAAAAGGCCCATCACGGGTCTCACCATTCCTGATCCCCATGCAGATCCTCAACATGGCGTCAGGCTTGTTTTCGATGTATTACAACCTGCGAGGCCCAAATGTGGCTACCTGCTCAGCGTGCGCCACAGCAACTCACGCCTTGGGGGAAGCTTGGCGAACATTGAAGATGGGAGATGCGAAAGTGATGTTTGCCGGAGGAGCAGAGGCAGCTGTGACACCTGTAGGCATTGGCGGTTTTTCAGCAATGAAGGCAATGAGCACCAGAAATGACGAACCCAAGCGCGCATCAAGGCCATTTGATGCTGAAAGAAATGGCTTTGTCATGGGGGAAGGAGCCGCTGTGCTGGTTCTGGAGGAACTTGAGCATGCCAAGGCCAGAGGAGCCGAGATATATGCAGAATTGGCAGGATACGGGAATACTGCGGACGCCTATCACATGACGTCGCCTTCACCCGATGGTGAAGGGGCTGGGCGGTGTATGAAAATGGCACTGAGATCAGCTGGACTCACTGCGGATTCTATCAGCTACATCAATGCACATGGAACATCCACTCCGCAAGGTGACATATGCGAAACCTCAGCTATTAAATCTGTCTTTGGAGACCATGCCAGGAAGTTATCTGTTAGCTCAACCAAAGGGGCCACCGGCCATATGCTAGGTGCTGCAGGAGCCATCGAGATGGCAGCCTGCACCATGGCTCTGCGCGACCAAAAGGTGCCGCCAACGATCAATTACGAAAATTCGGACCCTGACTGTGATTTGGATTATGTGCCAAATCAGGCAAGAGAAATGGAAATTAATGCCGTCATGAACAATTCCTTTGGGTTTGGTGGCCACAATGCCTGCACCATTGCTACGCGCTTTAAAGATTAAGCTTACACGTTTATCTAAACATATCCGTTTTAATACTTTGGGGGCTGGCTCTAACAGGAGTTAGCCCCTCTTTTTATTAACGTTGTGCAGATATTGTGTAGGACTCATTAGTTTTCCAGATATACCTAAAGACTTCTCTTATCTTCCTCAGAAGTATACAAACGGGCTAAAAGCGTACTGGAGGATTCAAGTTGGAAGAACTCTGGTTAGCAGCCTTTAGTCTTTCTGCGTTACCAAAAGCTAGAGCCGCTTTGTAATCTGTTTTGAAGCTTTGATAAACAGGTTTACTTACCATAGAACAGTAGCAGAAGTCTTATCATTAGAGCTAATAAGGTGCGCAACTAAAAGAAAGACTATTTTATGGCAAAAAAAGCAGCTGGTTTCATGAAACAATTAGCAGATCGTATCAAACTCATCTTGGTTCTCATCTGCTTCGCTTCCGTCGCGGTATTTTTGAGCTCCTTAGGGTTTCATAAGACTGATTCTTCTAGTGGAGGAAAAACAATGACCACATGGGATTGGGAATGGGCTGAAAAGACTGCAGACTTTTTTGGAACCACCCCAATAACGCTAAGTGTTTTTAGCTTTATTGCTATTGTCGTGTCGCTGGGATTAGCCATTTTTATCCATCTAAAATTTTCCCCGGAAGAAGAACTATTTGGATCTATGCCAGAAATAGATCCAAATGGACCGAAACAGACGAAACAAAAGCAAACACCTCAAAACCCAACTGGAAGCCCGATTTTTAAATTTGCTGCTTGGTTTTTAGCCATTCTTTTCGTGTTCGCAGTAGGGCTTACACTCTGGAGAGATGTGATAGTATTACTTCTTTGAAAAAATGTGCTGCCGCAAAGTTGCGGCACTAGTTTCGCAATTTGTAATGGATGTTTCTCCTTTTATTCTTGGGGTTTTACACAATCTCAAACCCTTTGAATCTCTCGTTCTCAATGGGAAGGTCTGTAGTTAAACGCCTCTTAACTACATTGTTTTTCAGCCTGAGTTATTGATTGAAGAAAAGCAAGAGCCTCAAAATGATAAAACCATTCAAGACAGTCCACGAAGGATCGAAGAAGCCCCGAACAATGACTCCTCTCCGCTCTCTTAAAGGTGAAGAGATAGCTAAAAAACATGGCTTGCTTTGAACAAGGAGCGAGTTACAGAGAATTGCAGGAAACTTTCGGTTTGAGCAAAATGAGCATCTATAGAGGGCTTCAGGAAGGTCGGAAGGCTGCTTGTTGGTGTGTAAATTTAAACTACACACCAACTGCCAAACCCCACGCCAATTGGCATTGACTCTGCAATGCCTGCGTAGTGGCTAAGAAATTTAAATAAGGTTATTTTGATATTTTTATAATGGGTAATCATTAATTTGATTACCCAGTTTTACCGTAGTTGGGTGAATACTCAAAAATGCCAAGCTTCGTATCACGAGAAACAGACACTCATCTCAACAATGGCAGCTATGTTATTGTTGGAACATGGCAGTCGCAGTAGTCGCATCTTTTTTCAGAACCACCACTTGCTGAACTTTGTTTCGAGATTAGAAGCGCAGAATCTGCGGCGAATAATAAAAAAGTGAAAACATACTAATAAAGGATGCGAGGAATTTACTTACGATAGTTGATCCTGAAAAATTCCTCTCATCCTACGGGGTGCTGAATTTCGTATCCATCCGGACCGATTGAGTAACCTAAAACAGAAAAATGATCTCTTTATTTCTCTTGATCGATCATGCTGTGAGCTCCCAAATTTGGAAAAAGGAAAGGGTGTTCACCCGTTTCTTGAGGTTCCATGCGCTGGCTGCCAGCAATAATTAATTTGATGTCCCATGGTACCTTTGAGGTAACGTCTCATCATTCTGAAGTCTTTCTCATGATGACCAATCACTGCCTCTACCACTGAACATCTCCTCAATCGATACCTCATCTTTTCCTTTTCGTCCGCAGGAGCAGCCTTGTTCGCAGGCTTCTGTGTTAGGATGGTCGTTCCATTAATTTCATGCACTCCCCGGTAACCCTATCCGCAATTCAATCTTTAAGCAGAAACCCAATTCGCTCTTTGATCACTAGTTTTATCAGTAAGTCTCCAGTGCAGTTGCAAGAAGGTATGTCTTATCATTACCAACCCCGATCAGGAATAAACAAAAGGGTCAAGTGAAGTGCTCGACCCTTTTGTTCATATGGAGGAAAGGTTTTTTGGATTACTTCTTTCTACTACTCTTTGTTTTTTTTCTGCTTGAAGCATTTTTACTGGTGGCCAAGCCAAAAACATTACCATCTTTGGCGAATGCCTTATTGCTGTAGAGGGCGGCGGACAGGGAGTTCAATGGGTGGCTTGTCGAAAATTTGTAGCCAAGTTCCTGAACAGCTGTAAGGATCTCTCGTCTGCCCATGGGTTTCTTGGCAATAACTTCGGAAATTGCCTGCTTGAGTGACATTTCGTTTCGAGCACGTTTGGTGCGCCGACGCCCCACTACACCTCGCGAACCCAATCCATCGGGAACACCAAGTGCTTCGTCAATTTGTTTGATTTGTTCTTCAAGGTTTTTACGTTCTCCCAACAGGGACTCACGCATACCCATGAATTCTTCTAACTGCTTATTGATCATTATATTGTGTATAACTTGGTTGATTTTACACTCCTGTAAAAAAACAATATCACTCACTTAATGATCATAGTCAACAAAACTTTATATGTAACTTCGGCCTTACTATACTTGTTAATACTAATGCATTATTTCGGGACATGTAAGATTACCATTATCCTCTATAATTTAAATATAAAAAAATTTGATTCAAACGACTTGATTTGTCTTATTCGAAGATGATGCCAGGGAAATTACGGTTGAAGAATACATGCAATGCAATCTTGCCAATGGCACCACATTCTCACCTTGAATAAAATTGATTTTCTGATTTGTGATAATTATCAAAGGTGAAACAAATATTTCAGGATTGATTCCAATATTTACTGAGATGCATGCCACAAGTCATATGAGCGTGTTGTCAGGTTACGAAACTTACGAAGCCTGCAAATTTCATGATAAAACTTTGTTGAAATTTTTAGAGGCTGGTCCGATATGAAATTCGACCGAAGGCTTCGGAAAAGCGTCCTGAATTTTACCTGCAGGATTGGTTTAGAATAAATTTCAAGCGATTAAGAATGACCAGGAAGCCGAAATGATCACAAAAATAAACTGTTTACACATTTCCCGCTATAGGGTGATGCCTGATAGTTTACGTCGCATAGCCCCTTTTTCACCTGATCACTCTAAGATATATCACTTGGCACCGAATACATATCAAGAAGATCCTAACCTTGATGAAGAAGACGCTAAAAGCTTCATTTCCAAAGACCAAGCTCTGGAGGATGGAGGTCTGGACTTGCTGATTTAAAAATGGGCTAATGTGAAGATGGCCGAGCGGCACGCGTGACTACTATCACTTTAAAACGTCCAATGGCAATCACACTTCTCAAATGGCCAGGCAAACCGTCCAGTTCGATAAAAGGTTTCAAGTTCGGTTTTAAAACTTAAAGGCTGTCAGCTTTGGTAGTCTGTTGTTGTTCTCCCAGCCCATCGACTGAGAGACGCATGATTTGACCAGGTTTAAGATAGATCGGCGGTTTCTGCCCCAACCCAACACCTGGTGGAGTTCCGGTTGAAATGATATCGCCAGGATTGAGAGTCATAAATGAACTCAAGTAAGAGACAAGTTTGGCAACTCCAAACACCATTTTCTGCGTCGATCCACTCTGGTAGCGGTGCCCATCCACCTCTAACCACAAGGAAAGATTGCTTGGATCGGATACCTCGTCTCGTGTCACCAACCATGGCCCCATGGGAGCGAACGTATCATAGCTTTTACCTTTGACCCACTGCCCGCATCGTTCCAGTTGATACGCCCGCTCCGAGAGATCGTTGATCACGCAGTAACCAGCCACATGGTTCAACGCGTTCTCTTCGGAAACATGCTTGGCACGATCACCAATGACAATGCCTAGTTCCACTTCCCAATCCGTTTTTTCTGAGCCTGGTGGAATCAACACATCATCAAAAGGACCGCAAATGGCAGAGGTAGCTTTCATGAATAATACGGGCTCTGCAGGCACTTCCATACCGGACTCTTCGGCATGATCGCTGTAATTCAAGCCGATGCACATAAATTTACTCACCTCCCCAACACAAGCGCCGATTCGAGGGTCACCTTCAACTTGCGGTAATGTAAGTGGATCAATATTCTTGAGCTTATCCAATCCTGCGCGGGACAACGTAGCACCACTCAAATCATCAATCACGTTTGCCAATGAACGCAAATTCCCATCCGCATCCAGCATTCCAGGCTTTTCCTGCCCTAATTCACCAAATCTCAGTAATTTCATGTTATCAATTTTTCAAGTTAAAGGTCCTACGAATCGATGTGATATGTTGTTCTCAAGCGAACGGAATATCAACACAATGAGACATGGAATAGCGAAAGATAAAACCACACTGATTCGAAAGTCCACTGCATCAGCTCAAGCCAGAATATCCTTCACAACATGTGCAGGTTCAACTCCTGTTAGCCGACGATCAAGTCCTTGGTATGAGTATGAAAAACGCTCATGATCAATCCCCAGACAGTGGAGTATTGTGGCATTGAAATCCCGAATATGAACAGGATCTTTCACTATGTTGTAGGAAAAGTCATCAGTTTCACCGTGTTCATAACCAGCTTTAATCCCTCCTCCTGCCATCCACATGGAAAAACAACGACCATGGTGGTCGCGTCCATGGCTGTCTTTGGAAAGCTGACCTTGCGAATAGATCGTGCGACCGAATTCGCCGCCACAAACCACAAGGGTATCCTTGAGCATGCCTCGCATCTTAAGATCACGCACCAATGCGGAAGCCGGTTGATCAATATCCTGACATTGTAATTTTATGAGATTAGGAAGATTGCCGTGTTGATCCCATCCTCGATGAAACAGTTGCTGAAAAGGAACTCCGCGTTCAGCCATGCGGCGTGCGAGGATACAGTTGTAGGCAAACGTGCCCGGCTTTTTGGCATCCGGACCATACATGTCAAAAATATAATCCGGTTCATCAGACAAGTCCTTCAGTTCAGGAACCGAAGTCTGCATGCGATAAGCCATTTCATATTGAGAAATGCGAGTTTCAATTTCTGGATCTCTGACTTCATCAAACTTGTCCTGATTGATCTGCCCGACGGCATCAAGAAAAGCTCGACGATCCTGACTGTCCACACCGGCAGGATTATTCAAATAAAGCACAGGTTCACCCGCACTGCGAAACTTGACTCCCTGATGCCGCGAGGGAAGAAAACCACTGCTCCATAACCTTGAATACAGGGCCTGACTTTGACCTCTTCCTTTGGATATCATGACAATGTATCCGGGGAGGTTCTGATTGGTGCTACCAAGCCCGTAACTCAACCAGGATCCCATGCTGGCGTGGCCCAATTGCTGAGTACCGGTATTGATGAACGTTATCGCAGGATCGTGATTTATCGCTTCTGAATTGAGCGTTTTGATGATCGTGATCTCATCGGCAATGGACCCAACATGAGGCAAAAGGTCACTGTTTACCCATGTACCATGGCTTCCATATCGTTTGAATTCAAACATGGGGGCCACGCATGGAAAGGACTTCTGCCCTGATGTCATCCCTGTCAATCGTTGCCCTTGCCGTATCGAGTCAGGTAGCTCAATGCCATGCAGTTTACGCATGGCCGGCTTATAATCGAACATGTCGATGTGCGAAGGACCTCCCGAGAAAAACAAAAAGATGATGCGTTTGGCGGTTTGCTTAAAATGAGGTTTTCCGAGCACACCCTTTACCGGGTCATCACCGGCAGCATTCAAGAGGCCCGGTTGATTGAGCGATGCAAAACCAAGTGCTCCCATGCCAGCCGCTCCCATTTTAAGAAAGCTTCTACGGTTTTGAGCGTTGGTATGTATGTGAAGTGGATTCATGATCGGGAGCTATGAGTTAATGCGTTAAGGATTCATC
>JBDQII010000061.1:0-16020 GCA_040264395.1 Verrucomicrobiota bacterium | reverse complement strand
TTGAGTGAACGACTGCTTGAAATGACGGTTTGACTCAATGCACTCTGGACCTTTTATGAAATTGACCTACCTTTTTTCTACATGACGAAATCTAACCAGTCATTGCTCAAGATCGGTGATCGTACTTTCCACTCCAGGCTGCTGGCTGGCACAGGTAAGTTCTCTTCCTCCGAATTGATGCGTGAAGCGCTCGCAGCCAGTGAAACGGAGATTGTAACGGTTGCTTTGAGAAGAGCTGACTTGTCGGGGAAAAAAGATCCATTTGCCAATATCCTCGAATACATCGACTCGGATAGATACTTGCTGCTTCCCAACACCAGTGGTGCAATGGATGCCGACGAAGCCGTTCGTCTGGCCAGGTTGGCAGTTGCCGCGGGGCTGCCCAAGTGGGTGAAACTGGAAATTCATCCTGATCCTCGCTATCTCCTGCCGGATCCTATCGAAACCCTCAAAGCAGCGGAAACTTTAGTCAAAGAAGGGTTCACCGTGCTACCTTATATCAATGCTGATCCTGTGCTGGCCAAGCGATTGCAGGAGGTCGGAACGGCTACTGTTATGCCATTGGGGGCGCCCATTGGATCCAATCGGGGTATCGTAACACGCGACCAGATTCAAATCATCATCGAACAGTCAGAAGTGCCTGTGGTGATTGATGCGGGTCTGGGGGCCCCTAGTCATGCATCTGAGGCCATGGAATTGGGGGCTGATGCTGTGCTGATCAACACGGCAATGGCCGTATGCGATGACCCAGTGCGTATGGCAAGCGCATTTTGTAAAGCAGTCCAGGCTGGACGTGAGGCTTTCGAAATTGGTTCGGTAGATACTTCGCGAACGGCACAACCAACCAGCCCCTTAACCGCATTCCTTACCAAACAGTGATCGCATGAAATCTTTGCTGAAACAAAACAGGGTTGCAGAAATATTCAGACAAGCTCAAAAACAGCGTATTCTTGTGGTAGGGGACGTCATGCTGGATCAATTCATCTGGGGAAATGTCTCGCGTATCTCGCCTGAAGCGCCCGTGCCTGTCCTTGATTTTCGTCGCGAAAATTACATGCCTGGAGGAGCTGCCAACGTAGCTCGCAATCTTACCGCCTGGAATATTCATACCTCTGCTTATTCGGTGATCGGTAGAGATCACCCCGGTGAGCAGCTGGGTGAACAGCTCGGGCAATGGGGGGTCAAATGCTCGGGCTTAATACGAACAAGAGAGCGCACCACTGGCCTTAAAACAAGGATTGTTGCGCAGCGCCAGCAAATCGTTCGTGTCGATCGCGAGCAAAAAGACCTACTCAACAAGGAATTAACCGAACGCCTTATTGCGAAGGTTGAAAAAGCTCTTTCGCCCAAGATCGCTGCGGTGGTTCTTTGCGATTATGGAAAGGGAATCGTCACTCAGGAACTGTTGGACCGAATGGTGGACCTTTGTCGTGACCGTGGTATCTGGTTGAGCATGGACCCCAAGCCAGTACGCTCACTTCGATTGCATGGCCTGTCCCTGATGACTCCCAACCGCAAGGAAGCCTTTGCATTGGTTCAGCGCACCGAAACTCCTGGGCCTGATAATCCACTCGAAGATAAAGCCTTGCTGGAAGTAGTTGCACTTCTCATGCAGAGGGCAAATCCGGCCATGATGCTTGTCACGTTAGGAGAGCACGGAATGCTTCTTTGTCGGCGCAATCAAAAGCCGTTTCATATTCCCACGATGGCAAAGGAGGTTTATGATGTTTCGGGTGCGGGTGATACGGCTATTGCTGCTTTTACTGTTGCCGTTGCCGGAGGGGCTTCTCCAATTGAATCGGCCATCGTTGCCAATCATGCAGCGGGTGTGGTCGTTGGTAAGGTAGGCACGGCAATTTCCAGTGTGGATGAATTATTGGGCACGTTTCCTTCAGATGACTGATCTAAAAAAAGCTGTTTTTCTGGACCGTGACGGAACACTGAATATAGAAAAATCTTACCTTTGTGATCCCGATCAGTTGACTCTCTTTCCTGAGGTTGTTCCTGCGATGACACAACTGATGCAGCTTGGTTACAGGCTATTCATCGTTACGAATCAATCTGGTATCGGTCGAGGATATTACACTTTGGAAGATATGCACCGGGTGAACGCCCGGCTGATCGAAATACTTCAACCCGAAGGAATCGAGTTTGATCGCATTTACTTTGCCCCTGAATCACCTGAAGAGCCAAGTTACGGAAGAAAGCCTTCACCAAACTTCCTCAAGGATGCTTCCCGGGAATTTGGCTTGCAACTGGATCAATCCTTTATGGTTGGAGATAAGCTATCAGATCTTGAGTGTGGTAAAAATGCAGGTGTCAGGGCGTCTATTCTGATCCGAACCGGATATGGAGCAGAGACTGAGGCCAAGCTCAAATCGGGAAAGCATCCCTGGTGGATCGCTGATGATTTGCTCAATGTTGTGGACATGATCCGGGCTAAGCACTGAGCACTTACCTTTCATGTAAACAGCCAGACAAAAAAGTGGATCTTAATTTTCCAACCTTGAATTGTTGAGTCACCTCCGGTAAGCATGGGCACTTAAAACATGGTTTCTACAACACAGACCACCGATATTGCTGGAGATACACTGAAGATTTCCAAGAAAACCAAACCCATTGTGGAGGACTTGGAGATCAAGGATGCGCAAATGATCTTCAACACCATCTGGACGGAGTTGGAACAGGAGCAGGGCCCAGAGAATCTCCGATTCCCCAAGGAAATTATTCTATTAGGTGGAGCTCCGGGGGCTGGCAAGGGGACGCACACTCGATTCGTTCAAAAAGCGCGTGGCCTGACCTGTGATTCCATCGTGGTCAGTTCACTCCTTAACAGTCCAGAGTCCAGGCGAATCAAAAATTCAGGCGGTATGGTGGGGGACCGGGAGGTAATGGGTATCCTTTTCCGTAAGCTGCTTGAAAAAGACTACAGGGATGGTGCCATTCTTGATGGCTTTCCGAGGACGAAGGTTCAAGTGGAATGCTTGAAAGCGCTTGTGGATAAAATGAAGGAACTGCGTGCCCGTTATTATGACACGCCATTACGTGTCCATTTCAGGCAACCCACAATCCACATCATGGTTTTGTTTGTGGATGAAAAAACAAGTGTTGACCGACAGATCAAGCGAGGCAAGCAGATTGCCGAGCACAATGAAGAGGTCAAGTCTACCGGAGTGGGCGAAATCATCGAATTGCGAACCACCGATTGTGACCCCAAGGCAGCAAGTCGTCGTTATGGAGTGTTCAAGGAGCAAACCTGGGATGCACTTCAGTCCCTCAAGCAGACTTTTTTCTACCATTTCATCAATGCACAGGGGTCGATTCAGGAAGTTGAACAAAATATTCTGAACGAGGTGCGTTATCAAAGTTTGTTGGAACTAGATCCAGAAACCTTTGATAGTCTGCGAATCCTCCCCCTCGCGAGTGAAATTATCCTGCATGCGCGTCAGGATCTGGTAAAAAGACTGGACGCATATGCCTTGGAGCATCCCGAATTATTCCATCAGGTGATTCAGTTTGTTCAGGAGAAAATCCTTCCCATCGTTTTCCGCCACGCAATTTCAGGCCTGGCAACCGTAAATTCCGAGGACAAGCTCCTGCATGATGACCTGGCCATGGCCATATTAATCGATGTTTTCTCAGAGCGTGGGTTCCATGCTGTGGTGGATCTGCATCGCATTGAAATTCCTGAGCGCGTGGATTTAAAAACGGGGCTGATCAATTGCCGTGAGAAGAAAGTTTTTCGCATTTCAATTCGTTTTCAAGGTTCTGAAATTCGTCGTGGTTAGTTGTCGAATGGCTTGAATCCCAAGGTGAAAACGCCATGCATTATGAAATCAAGTATTCAGGTTGCATGCCCCACTTGCCGCCAGAAGGGAGCGTGGTTCAAAGGTGGCTTTGGACCTTTTTGTTCCAAGCGATGTAAATGGGTTGATTTAGGGAAGTGGTTTGAAGAAGAGATGCTGATTACCGAAAATCTGCGCCCTGATTTGTTTCAGGGTTATGGCGATCTACCACCCGGAACATATCTGGATGATCCCGGTCAGGATCCATATGGGCAACGGTAGATTTATACATATTACACGAACCGAGGTTTGATTTCATTCGTGTTCTCCTCTGAGGCTTACTTGTTCATGAGCTTCAGGTAAACCCGCATTTCAGCAATATGATTGACCCTCACAAAAGGAGCAATTGATCCTCTTTCAGTTCTTGCGCACTGATGTGAAAGTTTTATTCTTTCGGTATGAAATTGCGAGCGACTTTCATTGTTGTCAATTTACTGAGCTGCTTGAGTGTTTGGCCACAAATAGAGGATTTCCCACTCGTGCCTGACGATATGGAGGTGCGTGTCTTTGCTCAAGAACCTCTTGTTCGTAATCCATGTGCGATCACTTTTGATTCAAAAGGAAGACTCTTCGTAGGGATGGGACCTCAATATCGACGCCCCAAACCTGAAACAGAGGGCGACAAGGTTTTCGTGCTTTATGATTCGAATCAAGATGGTGTCGCGGATGGACGTAAGGCATTCGCTGAGGGGTTGAACAATATTCAGGGGATGGCCTGGCTGGGAGATCAGTTATGGATCGCAAATTCACCGGATCTGACTGTAGTGAGAGATTTGGATGGTGATGACGAGGCTGACGAGTATCTGCGTCTCTACACCGATCTCGGTAATATTGAACATGGACTTCACGGTTTGAATTGGGCGCCAGATGGAAAACTTTATATGTCCAAGGGAAACTCGAAAGGGCTGAATCAAGCACCAGACCGTATTGCACCCAAGGCCTTTCGAGAACTCTGGGGGATGTCTGAGCCTGAGGATGTTCCAGACTTTCCTGAACCCCGACTTTTCACCAAAACTACCTACAGGAATACGTTTCACGACCCCAATGATGACTGGGGCTTGAATGGGGGAGTGCTACGATGCAATCCAGATGGTTCAGATTTGGAAATTGTCTCCAGAGGCATGCGCAACCCGTGGGACATTGCGTTCGATTCAGAGTTCAACTGGATCGGAACGGACAATGATCAGAATCTGGGAGATAAAATATTTTCACCTTTTTACAGTGCCAATTTCGGTTGGGGCCATCCGTGGAGTTATGATTGGCTTGGTGATGATCACTTGCCGACGGCTCCCTCAGCAGGACCTCTCTTTGAAGGCTCCGGAACGGGGGTGATTTTTTGTGATATAGAGAGTTATCCGGAGCATTATCGAGGAGTTTATTTGATCAATGACTGGTTGAAGCGTGAGGTTTATCTTTATAAACCTCATTGGAAAGGTGCCTGGATGCGTCCCTTGAATGAATCCCTCACGACATTGGCGAGTGCGGGGAAGGGGCGCACGATGAAGGCGAGCTCAGGACGTCGATTTGATCCCGTTGATATTGAATTCGGACCTGATCAAGCGATTTATATTTCCAGTTGGGGACGCCAATACGGGGCCTCGATGCGCGATGGCCGGATGGTAAACGAAGGAAGAATTTACAAACTATGGCCCAAATCACTCGACACGTCAGCAACTGCATCAAGCGAGAGCTTCGCATCATTTCCTGAATTATCTATACAGAAATTGATCAAACAGCTGGCAAGTCACATGCCAGTCAGGCGCGTGGATGCGCAGAATGCTCTCGTCAAGCAGGGAAGTCAGGTTGTTCCTTATCTCAAAGAAGCCCTGGAAAAGGCGGAAGAAAGCAGCGCGATCGAAACCTGGTTACTATGGACTCTGGGGAGAATTGGGCTCGAAGATCGGAGTCTTGATGCCTTCTTTCAAGAGCAATGGCAAACTACCTTCAACCGTCGGTTGCAGTCTTTGAGGATTGTCGCATTTCAGGTGAAGGAACGCCATTCCAATGATTTTCCGGCCTACGCGGCGCTTGGGCTGCGGGAGGAAAATGCAAGGTTGCGTCATGAATCGGTCCTGGGCTTGCACCAATCAAAGGACACCCGATGGAACAAGGAGTTGGTTCGATTGCTTGCGCTGGAAGATGATCGGCTCGTGTATTATTCCGCCTGGCAGGCCATGCGGGATTTGTTCACGGCTTCTCAGCAAAAAGCGCTTCTTAAGCATCATCAGCCTTCCGTGCGCAGAGCGGCTCTACTCAGTTTGTTGGAAGACGATGCCTTGTCGGATCTCGAGATTCAGGAGATGACACGAGATGCAGATGCCACGTCGGCATTTCTGGCTCAAAAACGTTTGGGAGGAAAAGCCGCTCCCGTCATCAAGGGACCTGCTATCAGCTCACTGACTGACGATAAGGCATCGAAGGAACCAGACCCACAACCTGAAGATCATCTTTCAACATTTGCGCTGGAGCTAGTCCGAGGTCTGCAAGCTGAATCAGGGAGAGATTACGAGCAAGCTTCCCTTCAGCAAGGAGCCACTGCCTATACCGACCGTCCGTATCGCTTGCTTCAAATTCCTGAGCAACTGGGGGGAGAAACCTTTATTCGAGGAGCCAATGCGGATGCGGATGCTGGAGAAGGAGCTGGATTGCAATTTGAATTACTCTTTCCATCCACAGTGTTTGTTGCCGATGATACAAGAGGTGAAAAGCCTCCCGGCTGGTTGAGTGCTTCATTCACGGCCTCGGATATGTTCCTGCAAACGCAGGATTCCAGACACAGGCTTTATGCAGCAGATATGCCTGCCGGTTTGGTGAAACTCGGTTCCAACAAAGAAGGAGTGCAAGCGTCCAAGTCTGGCTACATTGTGATCATTCAACCTCAATTGCTGCAACCAGGAGTCAAAACCACTCAAAATCAGGAGGTGCTTCGTCTTGTTGAAAAGGGGCAGGGTGACATTGCACGTGGGAGGGCCTTGTTTCACCATCCCGGGGGTGTGCGTTGCAGTGCCTGTCATCGTCTGGAGCAACAGGGCAATGCCTTTGCCCCTGATTTGAAGGATATTTCTACTCGAGCTGATGCTGAAATGATCGTTCGGTCCATATTGGAGCCCAGTGCCGAGATTACTGAGGGATTTGTTTCCGTAACCATCGAGACCAAGGAAGGCGAAATACATGAAGGACTGATTGTATCCGAATCGGGAAGAGTGATTACTCTGGCCAACGCTTCAGGTCTAACGGTCGAGATATTGAGGACGGATATTGCCAAGAGAGAAAGTTCGGAATCTTCAGCCATGCCCGGTGGGTTAGGTGATGTGCTTTCACCCTCGCAGGTTGCCGATCTGGTTGCTTACTTGAAGGATGCGGGCTCCCATGGATCTCAACAAGAGAGTGGGGTTACATCGCGTTCGGTCTTACCGGGTGACGCTACTGCAAATCTTCCTTCCAATGATCAAGGGATCAGAATTTCTGCAGAAAATATTCGTCCTGCTGCTTTGGAGTTAAACTTCCTCAGTGATGGGGTGGACGTGCATTTGAATGGGCAGACGATTGCAAGGTTTTATCATCAACACCCTGAGGTGCATCGTCCGTTCTGGGCGCACATCAAAACTCCGGGTGGCCGACAGGTTACGCGGCGCTATCCTCCCATTGAAGGTTTAGATTCTACGGACCATCCTCACATGCACCCCGGCTTGTCTCTTGGATATGCGGTGTTGAATGATATTAATTTCTGGCACAATCGTGAAGGCAGGGTGGCACATAAAGGGTATGGTGATGTTCATGTGAATGCGGATAATGCGGGTTTTTCAGTCAGGCAGAGCTATCTTGATGCAGAAGGTGCTGAGATTTGTAATGAAGTGACGCATTATAGTTTTCAGCCCAACATCGATGGCTATCTATTGATGTGGGATACGCGTTACGCATCTGAAGATGAATTTTATTTCGGGGTGAAAGAAGAAATGGGGTTGGCTCTGAGGGTGGCGACACCATTGGTGGTTAAATCTGGGAGTGGTCGTATCCTCGCTTCTCACGGAGGAATCAATGAGTCAGGTACTTGGGGGAAGGTCGCAGATTGGTGGGATTATGCAGGACTGGTAGACCGGCATTTCATGGGGATTCAATTAATGTCAGGTCCAGGCAATCCTGACATCTGGTCTCATAGCCGGGATTACGGTGTGCTGGTTGCGAATCCTTTTCCTGTGGATATCAAACCCAATCGAGATCACCAGACGATCATCAAACGAGGGTCATCCTTGCGTTTACGGTTCGGTATTCAAATACACGAGCATGGTCAGGTTGAAGACTTTCAGCCCGAAAGGGCCTATCAACGTTACTTGAATGCAATGCGTTGATGAGCAGACACAACTCCCTTCAGAGTGCCTCCGAGGTGTATTGTCGTTTTGAAAATCTCCTCCAATGGGTATAACCAACACTTTTCGCCAACTGAATGGCATCCTGGAAATTGGCGCCCACTTCTTCAGGGGCATGTGCATCCGACCCAAAAGTCAACGCGACCCCCATTTCCTGGGCCATCTGAAGCAAAGGAGGGCAGGGATACATCTCCTTACAATCTTTTCTTAGTCCGGCGGTGTTGATCTCGATTGCGACATCATGACTACTGGCTGCTGCAAGGAACTGGCGATACCAAGGGGTAGGATCTTTCTTGGGGCGGTAGTTGAATTTCTTGCAAAGGTCCGCGTGGCCAATGATCTGATAAAGCCCCGAGCTTGCTGCTTGGGTTAAACGATCAAAGTAGGCTTCCCAGATAGTATCTACATCGCCTTGCTCCCACTGATCTTTTTTATCAGGATTGTCGATGTCGAATTCATCTGTGATGTAGTGGACAGATCCAATGAAATAGTCGAAAGATCCTTTGCTTTCCAATTCACGTACCCAGTCCTCATGCCCCGGAATGAAATCGACTTCCAAGGCCAACTTTACTTGCAGTCCCGGGTGATCCATCTGTGCCTTGCGAACGTTTTCCACATAAATGTTCAGGTCCTCCAGGGCCATGTGCCAATTATCCCAGTCGCCACGGATCATCGGGTTGTGCTCTGAAAAACCGATTTCCGTGAGCCCTTTCTCCACAGCCTTGGCTGCAAGTTCCCAAGCTTCTCCTACTGCGTGGTGGCAGAGAGGTGTGTGCATGTGATAATCTGCGGGTAAACTCATCTTCTCGAACTGTTGTGCAAGCTTGGCATCTTGCCAAGTTTTTTATGAACAACGCTGCATTTTACTGTTCTTTTTATCAGCTGAGGTAATCAAATTTTTACACGATGGATTCGGCAATTTCCTCTGCTGGATAGGTCCAGATCTCTGCCAGGGTTGGATGGTAGTGAGGTACGGAAGCAAAGGCTGCTGCGGTCATTTTCTGATGAATGGCCACCGCTACTTCATGGATCAGATCCCCCGCCATCGGCCCGGTGCATGCACCGCCCAGCAATTCCCCAGTTGTCGAATCTGCGATCAATTTGACGCTGCCATGCACAGCTTCCATGATCATGGATTTCCCGTGATCATTGAAGGGGTAATCTGCGGTGATGACCCGTCTTCTGCTGCCCTGGCTTCTTTTTCCGACATTCCGACCATGGCTGCCTGTGGGTCAGTAAACACGACTGAGATCAGGACTCGATAGTCCATGGATTTCATCGATTCGGGATTCAAGATGTTGTGTGCGGCGATCTCTCCCTGTTGAATGGCAATGTGCACGATTTCATGGGGGCCTGTACAATCACCGGCAGAATAGATATGCGGCACTTTCGTCTGCATCTGTAAATTGGTCTGAATATGACCTTTTCCCCCATCAAGGCCGGCCTTCTCAAGGTTCAGATATTGAATATTGGGTTGCCTTCCAAGACCATGCAGGACGGCATCGGCAAAGAGAGTGTGTTCTTTGCCTTCCTGTTTGAAAGTAACAAATTTCTTGCCTCCCTTGATGCCTCCATCGATTAATTGCGTGTCGGTGAAAATGTGCATCCCTTCTTGCCGGAGTGACGCTTCCAAAGGGGTGACCATGTCTTCGTCAAAGGGTCTCAGGACATGTGAACTCCTCTGGATGACCGTGGTTTTGACCCCAAAACGCAAAAAGAATTGAGCTAATTCCAGAGAAACGGGGCCTCCTCCCAGAACAATGACCGATTCTGGAAGGCGCTGTAACTTGAGGACATCATCGCTGGTCCATGGTAATGCGGATTCAAGCGCGGGGATTGGCAGGGGGGATACTTTCGATCCGGTGGAGACCAGGATGGTCCGTGCGCTGACTGATTTGCCGTTCTCCAGCATCAATGTGTGCGGGTCGCTGAATTTTGCCTTGCACTGAATCAATTCAAATCGCCCATCCTTCAATTGCTTTCTTCGGTAGGAGGCAAAGTCTTCGATCATGACATTTTTTCTGGCCATGACTTTTTGGAAATCGAAACCGACACCAGGAATCTTTAATCCCCATTGATCGCCATGTTCAGCAAGATGCTTCACCTCAGCTGCATAAAGCAGGGCTTTTGTTGGCATGCAGCCGCGCAAGATACAAAGACCTCCAAGTTCCTCGCCTCCATCGATGACTGCGATCTTTAAACCACCCTCTGCAAGCGTCCGAGCAGCTGCGTAACCTGCACTGCCACCTCCTAGGATGATAGTGTCGAAATCAAATGAATCTGTTTTCATATACTTTCACACAAGATAGACCGTCACTGTTTGCAACACAATCTTACATGCTATTGGATCATGCGCAGCTGTGAAGTCGTTGGCTGCTTTTCAAATAGAGTGAGAGCGCTTTTTTGTACATACAATTCAAGCTTGATTGGTTTTATAGGTTGTGATTCCGTTAAGCCAGATGAAGTTTAACCGCACCTCTCATTGTTTGGCTTTCATATGGGGATTATGTCTTTTGTATGGAAATATATTTTCGTCAGCATCAGCTTTAGGTGATGATTTTGTTCGTAGGATTGTGGGAGGGAAGGAAACTGAAGCAAATGAGTGGCCCTGGATGGTCGCACTTCTGAGTGCTGGTGAAGATAATCCGGCAGACAGCCAATTTTGTGGTGGCGCTTTGATTCACCCCTGGTGGGTCATTACCGCAAGTCATTGTTTGACCTCTGAGTCAGCTGATTCATTTGAAGTTGCAATCGGTATACGCGACTTACGCAACGACCCAGAAAATTCCTACCGACGTATTGGAATTGAGGAAGTTTACCTCCATCCGGCCTACGAGACAGCATTAGACCCCTCCATTGATGGAGATATTGCTCTCCTGAGACTGGCTGAACCTGTCTTCGATATCCCTGTGTTGCCGCTTGTGCATGAGTATGAACATATTCAACCGGGGGTGAACGGCACAGTGATAGGGTGGGGGAAGACAACAGATGGAGGAAATGCCTCAGATATTTTACTAGAAGTTGAACTTCCTATTGTTTCTCAAGAAGAGGCCAACGCAACAGAAGCATACGATACCGATTTGAGCGCGGACATGCTTCCTGCTGGTTTTATTGAAGGAGGTAAGGATTCATGCGAGGGAGACAGCGGTGGACCGTTTGTAGTTCCCATGGGAAATGGGAAGTGGGGGCTGGCTGGCATAGTCAGCTTTGGATCTCCCTTGGGCTGTGCGGCACCCAATGCCCACGGCATTTATGCCAGTGTCCCTTATTTTTATGATGAGATAATGGGTTTGATGTATTCAAGTTATGATCAATGGCGACTTGAAAACCAAGTGGAATCTATCCAGGGAGATAAGGATGAGGACGGTATCCTTGATTTTGCTGAGTATGCCTTTGGAAGTGATCCCAGCAATGGAGTCGATCGCCCTCAATTCAAATTTGTTCAAACGTCGGGTCCCAGAGGAGAGTTGTTACCGGGTATCCAATTTAGACGGGCGCGAAGTAATCAGGAAGTTCGCTATTTGGTGGAATCATCAATGGACCTGCAAACCTGGTCCCCTGTTGAGGATGGAGCGTTCGATGCAACTGACAACGACCAGTGGATCTTCAAGACATCCAACCCAATCACAAGCCGAGAATCGCAATTCCTCCGCATCCGCGTAGAACCGTCAAGAGATGCCCCGGCCCCCGAGTTTTTTCAGCATGCGATTCGATTAAAAGGTAATTTAAATAATTTTCGGGATTTTGTTTATTCAGCCAATGAAATTGTCGAGTCAGTCACTCTTCAATTTGCAGTGGGTCAAAAGGCCTTTGAGCCCAAAGTGACCATACTCGATGAAGAAACAGGTCAAATATTGTCGGTGACCACTGAACATCAAGAGAGTGAAATTCGTCACGCTTTCCTGACTACCCCCGGCAAAAGTTACCGTATCAGACTTTCAGGTATTGATGACACAGCAACGGGGCCTTATCACTTTAACATTCCGCCCATCGACCCCGGCGATGATGTAAGTGATCTTGATACTGAAAATATTGCTGTCGGTGATGTTGTTGCAGGCGTGCTCGAAGCTACTGACTTGATTGAGCAGGGAGAATATGGCGATGACTACCTTCTAACAGGCTTGACTGCGGGTGATGTCATTCGAATCACCTTACAAGCCGGTCCTGAAAACCCCGCTTTATTGCCTACCATAACTGTGTATGATTGGAGTTTCTTCAACGATGTCGCCGATTCCTTTGATCAGGCATCGAACGAGGTGTCGGTTACATTCACTGCCCAGGAGGGGTTGGATTATTTGATCGCTGTTGGGCATTTGGAAGAAAACCAAATTGGCAAATATATCTTGTCCGTAGAATTGCAGTAACGATTAAGCGCAATGGAGATGCTCATCTGCTTTTGAGCTTGGAATAAGCTTTGGCGAGTGATTCAGTGGAATATCCCAGTCGGTAAAGAAGTATCAACCTTCCCATTAAGAGGTATGTTTTGATTACGCCATTGGCAAAAAAACGACGGGAGGACGTGATGATGGTCGAGTCTGCAAGCGCGATGCGTCCATGATACCTCAAAGCCTTGCACAATTCGAATTCTTCCATCAACGGAACTTTGGGGACCCCCCCTGATTGCTGAAGTATGTCCTTGCGAACAAAGATACCCTGATCTCCAAATACATAACCGCCAAAAAGGACACGAGGCAGACACCGGGATTTTGATCCGGTCATGAGCCAGTGTGCTTGATCGAATTGTTTCCAGAAGCCGCCTCCTGCCACATGATTATCCTTCAAACATCTCAGCATGGATTCAATCCCAAAGGCTGGTAATTGTGTGTCTGCATGTAGAAAGAGGATCACGTCACCTGTTGCGACAGCGGCACCATGATGCATTTGAGTGCCTCGCCCTCTTGGAGATGAGATCGTTTTGAATGGATGTTTTTTCGCCTGATCCAATGTCGCGTCAGTGCTCCCGCCGTCCGCAAGGATCCATTCAGCTTCCGGAGCTCTTCTTCTCAGATGATACGCAAGTGTCTCAATTTGATCCTGCTCATTGAACGTGGGGATTACGATCGAGACGCTTGGGCTTTCAGGTAATGGGATTCCTTTACGCTGACGTCTCTTCTCCAATTGCCAGAGAATCAATCCAATGAAGGCCCAAAGAAAGTAAACACCCAGTGTGAGCAGCGCTCCCATGACGGCATCCTCACCCGGGATCGCATAGATGCCGAGAAGGATCAGAGCAGAGCCTTCTCTCAATCCTGCTCCTCCAATACTGACAGGCAGTCCAGAAAAGATGGAAATAACTGGAAAAATCCACAATATATTCCACCATTCAAATGGATGTTGGCTAACAGCTTTTAAATTGAAAGCCATCACAAGGCTCAGGCTCAAGTGGACGATAATAGCTGCACCAGTTGCCTTCAGTGCGACTTGAGGATTGTTCCATAGAATCCCGGCGCTTCGTCGCAATTGATTCAAGAAAAGTCCAAACCTGGAGGTGCCCCGGCCTTTCCAGTGACTTAATATCCACATACTTCCTGCCAATACCCCTGCCAGTCCAATGAACCAGAAAACAGGTGAACGCAATTGAATCCAGTCAAAGTTATCAAAACCTCCTGTGAGATAGCCAATCAAAGCCATAGATACTCCAAAAACCAATGCGCCGAGTAATCCGAAAAAACGATCAAGGGGTGCTATTGCCAGAACATTCGTCAGAGAAAGGCCGTACCAACGAGAGTAAATGACGGACTTAATAAAATCTCCTCCTGCCGTACCAAATAGAAATGTATTGAAACAATGGCCGATGCTGACGGCTCTCAATGTTGCTTCAGGATGAATTGTCAAATGGCTTAGTCTCAGCATCAGATGCCAGCGATAGGAGGCGAACATCAAGTTTATTGCGAAGGCGCAAACCGCCATGATGATCCACTTGAGATCTGCCCGCTTCAGTGAGTCCAAAAGTGCGCCAGGTTCCAGGCGCTTGTAAACCATGAACAACAGAATACTGGATACAAGTAATCCAAATCCACGGATGGCAAGCACCTTTGACTTGCTTGTGCTTTGCTTCACCCCCTCGGAAATGGATGCTTGTTCAGTTTGATTCATCGGTGATTCCCGTGGCCAGTATTCGGCCTGTCGAATGTGGTTTTGCCAATTGATTCAAATGGTTCAGACAAAAACATATTCACAGGCCCCTGCAGTGGCAAGGAGGATGTAAGGCTCCAAAGTTCACCCAAAGTAAACTCATGCCTTTTCAGTTGCACCCTGATTTATTAGCGCCCGTCACTTACCATGGGTTGAAGAGGCAAGAAGTGCGACGCATCTTCCCACAGATAAAGGAAGGGTCTCTTGAGGTTGATCAAGAGGATTCTCGCGGTTTTTAATCTAACTGCCTCAGGTTCTTGAGGCATGGAGATGCAGGTGGAGCATGGTCCAACGGCATGATGGTTTTATTAGATACGTTCGAAATATCGTTTTCGTTCCCAATCAGTCACAGCGCCGGCGAAGGCCTTCGCCTCCAGTCGAGCCGTGTGGACATAAAAATCGACGACTTTGCTCCCCAAAACAGTCTTGGCCAAGGTGCTTTTGTTCAAAAGGTCTGTAGCCTGTTCCAATGAGGTTGGCAGCGCAGGCAAAGAATCGTCGGAGTAAGCATTTCCCTCGTATGCCTCAGGACAACTTATCTTCTCTTCGATACCGGCTAAACCAGATGCGATCATTGCCGCAAAAGCAAGGTAAGGATTGGCGTCCGCACCGGGCATCCGATTTTCAATCCTGAAAGACTGTCCATGACCGACGATCCTGAAACCGACCGTACGATTATCCATCGACCAAGCCATGCGCGTGGGAGCCCAGCTACCGGATTGATAGCGTTTGTAGGCATTGATGGATGGGGCGTAAAAAAGGCAGAGTTCCGGACTGTATTTCAACAGGCCTCCCAAAAAATATTGAAATGTTTTACTAGGTTTCTTTTTCTGGAAATCCCAGAAGATGTTTTTCCCGTTCTTCTGAAGGGATATGTGAATGTGGCAACTGTTGCCGGCTTCTTCTTCGGCGAATTTTGGGATGAAACTGGCGGATTTTCCACCATTGTGCGCGATGTCCTTGATGGCTTGTTTGAAAATGACGTGACGATCGGCAGTTTCAAGGGCCTCCGCGTATTCGACATTGACTTCGTGCTGGCCGCGACTCCATTCACCCTTGCTGCATTCAACCGGAATGCCTGATGCAGTGAGCTCATTCCGCATGGTGCGAATGATGGATTCGTCACGTCCGGGCTGGAGAATATGGTAGTCTATTCTGTAGTCACTGGATGGCCGCAAATTTTGGTAGCCATTATCGAATGCCTCCGAGTAAGTTTGATCAAACAGCAGGAATTCGAGTTCGCTGGCCATGAAGGCCTTTGTTTTTTGCTTCTCCAGACGATTCAACTGTTTCCTGAGAACTGAGCGTGGTGCTTCCTCGACTGGAGATCCATCGTGGTGCAGATAATCGCAGACTACCAGAGCTGTTGCGGATTGCCATGTGAGGATCTTGACGCTTTTTGCGTCAGGGCGCATTTCGAAATCACCAAATCCACGCTCCCAGTTTGCGACTTGAAATCCCTCTAACGGATCCATTTCCATATTGACCGCCAGCAGATAATTACAGGCGTGTGTCCCGTGTTGCGCTACTTGATCCAAATAAAAGGCGCCAGTAAAACGTTTCCCAACCAATCGCCCAATGGCATCGGGGAAAGCCACAATCACGGTATCTATCTCCCTTTTGCGTATTTTTGCTTTCAGCGTTTTTGTATCCATGATGTTTTTTATTCGGCG
>JBDQII010000060.1:0-16069 GCA_040264395.1 Verrucomicrobiota bacterium | reverse complement strand
GTGGATGCGTGCTCCCTTTTTGGTAATCCCGGTTTCAGGATTGCGATCCAGCCATTCGTCACGGTGAACCGGGATATTCAATTCCTTTACCCATGCGTCAAAAACGGATTCGGCAACGTGGGGCTCGAAAATCCACATGGTCCTTTGTTCCCCATCGATGGCCTTGGTGCCTTGCCCCTTGTTGCCATACTCGGTTTTTCGCTGCCAGCGCCACGCATCACTCTCTTGATAATGGCGCCAGACACGATGATAAAATTCACGGCTGACTCCGCCGATGACCGCTTTGTTTCCTGTGTCAGTCCAGCCGAGGCCTCCACTGCTCAAGCCGCCAAGATGCGTGTCAGGGGAGACGATCACGACCGATTTCCCCATGTGCCTGGCCTGAACAGCTGCTGCGACCGCACCACTCGTTCCACCATAAACAACCAAATCGTAAACAGGCTTCTGGGCCCACAGGGACGCAGATAGCACGATTGTCGGCAGAAAGATGGCAGGAAATTTCATAAGGGATATACGATCAACCATACTGGTTCATTGCAGATTTTCCAGATCAAAAAGTAGGTGGATTAAGCCATTGGCATTCCTCCATGGGTTGGTTAAAATCTTCACATGCCAACCTCACATTTCAACACCATGAACAGGTCGTTGGGCTCGTTAGTTGCCCTGTGCGCTCTGTTGCTCTCCAGCATTGCCGCCCATGCCGCCGATAAGCCCAATATCGTGTTCATCATATCGGATGATCAGGCCTGGACAGATTATGGGTTTATGGGGCATCGGGTGATTCAAACCCCTCATCTGGACAAGCTTTCCAAACAGAGTGTGCTGTTCAGGCGTGGTTATGTTCCGACCGCCCTGTGTCGCCCCTCCCTGATGACCTTGGCGACCGGTCATTACGCACATCGTCATGGGGTCACAGGGAATGATCCTTCGCCCAAGTATGCAAAGCGTGATTCAGCTTTGTATCAGGAGCGGAGGGCGACCTTGATTTCCTACATTGATCAATTTGAAACCTTGCCTGAGCTCCTTGCGGAACAAGGCTATCTCTCGCACCAAAGTGGAAAATGGTGGGAGGGGAACCACAAACATGGAGGGTTCACTCATGGGATGACCCGAGGATTTCCACAATCTGGCGGCAGGCATGGCGATGATGGACTCAAAATCGGAAGAGAGGGATTGAGACCGATCCAGGAGTTTGTCGAAACTGCGGTTGCTCAGGACGAACCTTTCTTCCTCTGGTACGCCCCTTTCTTACCCCATACGCCGCATAATCCACCTCAAAGACTGTTCGACAAATACAAGAGCAAGATCGATTCCCCGCATATTGCTCGCTACTACGCCATGTGCGAGTGGTTTGATGAAACTTGCGGCGAGCTCCTTGGAATGATCAATAAAGCGGGAATCAGAGACAACACAATGGTCGTTTATGTGACGGATAACGGGTGGATTCAGGACCCTGACAAAGGAAAGTATGCTCCCCGATCGAAGCAGACGCCCTATGAAGGAGGCATTCGCACGCCGATCATGTTTCAAATGCCTGGCAAGCTTGAGGCTTCCGATCGTCCCGAGCTTGTAAGCAGTATTGATATTTTCCCGACCATTTTGGCCGCTGCAGGTGCCAGAATTCCGGAGGGACTGCCTGGCATCAATCTGCTTTCATACATGGAGGAAGGAAGCAAAATTGAACGCAGTCATATTCTTGGGGAAGGATTTTCACACGATATCGCCGATATCAAGAACCCTCAAGCGTCATTGCTTTATCGTTGGGCGATTGAGGGCAGGTGGAAACTGCTCTTGACCTATGATGGTGAAGTCAACAGATATCAGACGACACACCCAAGGACCGAAAAGCGTCCGCAGCTCTTTGATTTGCTGAACGATCCGTTCGAAAAGCATAACCTTGCCGCTCAGAATCCGAATGTCGTTCGACAGCTGGGAGGGTATATCCAATCCTGGTATCCAGCAGATCAAAGGCAGGTAACTTTGAGCTATTGAGAGTGCGCGAAAGGGTTTTTGGCTGAGCGATGTACTGTTACGGGACAAAATTCGCTCTGCTGGGTGGGGCAAACACATGAAATTCATTTCCTTTCGACCAATTTCGAGCTAGTATGTAAATGTTCTCTTACACAAGAGTGCTCACTTAAATTTATCTAGTATCAAAAGCAATTGAACATGGAAGCAGCAGCCAAGGAGTCTGGAACTCTTGATTTAAATCAGCCGGATTTGAAAGGACATTTTGGTCCTTACGGTGGACGTTACGTGCCGGAAACCTTGATGCATCCACTCAAGGAACTTGAGGAAGAGTATTTCAGGGCTCAGAAGGATCCGGAATTCCAGAAAGAGCTGAGCTACTACCTCAAAGAATTCGTTGGACGCCCTACGCCTCTTTATTTTGCAGAACGACTGACCAAAGAACTTGGTGGGGCAAAGATTTATCTCAAGCGCGAGGACCTGCTCCATACCGGAGCCCACAAGATCAATAACTCCATGGGCCAGATTCTGTTGGCTAAACGCATGGGGAAAACACGCATTATTGCCGAAACAGGCGCAGGTCAGCACGGCGTGGCTACCGCAACCGTTGCTGCCATGTTTGGAATGGAGTGTGTGATCTACATGGGGGAAATGGATTGCGAACGGCAATCTCTCAACGCCTATCGCATGCGCATGCTTGGTGCGGAGGTCTGCCCCGTTAAGGCCGGTCAGAGGACCTTGAAAGAAGCGGTGAATGAAGCCATGCGCGATTGGGTCACCAACGTGCGGGACACGCATTACATTCTTGGAACGGCTTATGGCGCTCATCCTTATCCAGTCATGGTGAGGAACTTTCAGCGCATCATCGGTGATGAGGCGCGTGAACAGGTTCTGGCACAGGAATCCCGTTTGCCCGACCTTCTGGTTGCTTGTGTCGGTGGAGGCAGTAACTCCATTGGACTCTTTTATCCATTTCTCGAGGACAAGGATGTGCAGATGCTGGGAATCGAGGCTGGGGGCGAGGGGATCGAACCTGAGAAGCATGCAGCCCGATTTCAGGGAGGTTCTCTCGGAGTGCTGCAGGGTACGCGATCCTATATTCTGCAGGATGAGGAGGGGCAGATTCAATTGACGCAGAGTGTTTCAGCTGGGCTGGATTACGCAGCCGTCGGACCCGAACATGCCTGGCTTAAAGATCATGGTCGAGTGGATTATGGATTTGCTACCGATGACAAAGCACTGGAAGCGTTCATGAAGCTGGCACGATTGGAGGGGATCATTCCTGCGTTGGAATCCAGCCATGCTGTTGCAGCGGTGATTGAAAAAGCTCCGAGCATGTCGAAAGACAAAATCATTATCATCAACCTCTCAGGGCGAGGAGATAAAGACGTTCAGCAAGTGGCCGACCGCTTGAAGATGAATCACTAGAATGTTGTTTGATCCTAGCTTTTGACCCTGTAGGGTGTCGCCTCATATGACAGAATTTGCGCAGTGGCAGGGCCAGCATATGATGCAATGCTGGTCCCCACAGGCCGGTTACGATCCGATTCCAGTATCCAGAACAGAAGGTTGCTGGATCCATACCACCGATGGAAAGAAGATTTTTGATCTCAGGAGTGCTCATGAATGCATCAATTTAGGATTCAACCATCCGAAAGTCATTGCTGCCCTCAAATCTCAAATGGATCAGGTGGTTTATGTCACCGATGATTTTGCAGCAGAGCCCACAGGTAAATTAGCTCGCCGACTGGCAGAACTCACGCCAGGGTCACCCAATAAACGTGTTTATTTTGCTCAGAGCGGAGCCGCTGCAGTCGAGGCTGCCATCAAGGGAGCAAGATTGTATCAATACAATCAGATGTTTCAGGAAGGAGGGCTTCAAAAAGCCGATGCTCCCGGTCAATACCCCTATCCCTATAAAATCATTTCAAGGTATAAATCCTGGCATGGTTCTACGTCGGGGGCTTCATCTGTCAGTGGCGATCCCAGACGCTGGTTCCAGGAGCCATTGACAGTTCCAGGTGTTGTTTTTGCCCCTGAAGCCAACGCTTTTCGCCCACCCTTTGGGACACCTGAAAATTTTGTGGAGGAGAACCTTGGTTACATCGAATACATGATCGAGAACGAGGGTGGTTCCAATAAAGTAGCCGCTGTGATTGTGGAGCCAGTTGTTGGCAGTAATGGTATCATCCCGCCACCACCAGGCTATCTCAAGGGGGTCCGGGAAATCTGTGACCGATGGGGATTGCTGATGATAGTGGACGAAACCATGTCAGGCATGGGGCGTACGGGAAAATTACTCGCCATAGAGCATGATGGAGTAGAGCCGGATATCATCATTCTCGGTAAGGCATTGGGAGCTTATTGTCCACTGACGGCTGCCATTTTTTCAGAGAAAGTATCGGCGTCCTTTGAAAATAATATTTTTGGACACGGTCAGAGTTATTCAGGCCATGCCCTCGGTTGTGCGGGCGCTCTGGCTGCATTGGAAGTGCTTGTGGACGATGGATTGCTTCAGGAAGTCGCAAGCAAAGGAGCCTACCTGGAATCCAAGTTACGGTCGATCGCTGCCAACCATCCCTGCGTTGGTGATGTCCGCGGCGTGGGATTGTTCTACACCATGGAATTGGTAGCTGACCACGATACAAAAACTCCTCTCAGAAAAACCACGGAAAAATACACACGCACGATTATAAAAGATATCTCCGATTTTCTGTTCAGGGAAAAGAACGTCTATGTTCCATCGGATAAATTTGGTATTTGGGTCGTGCCGCCCCTGATAGTGACTGAATCTGAAATGGATTGGTTTTGTGAAGCGATTGATGAAGCGTTGGATTTGGTAGATAAAACGCTGACTGCAGGTAAATGAGTCGATTGCCTTGCTGCAGCGTAAACTGAGATGACCAATCATTTCAGATCAAGATGAATGAGGTTACCGGCGAAAGAACAACGATTGTGTTTTGACGCAAGTGATCCAACTGACAGTTGCAGTTGAGTGAAGCAGTGTCTCTGGCTGATGCAAGGACACTTTGGAAGATATCCAATTCACAAACGATCCAGAGCCACCCGTTTTGCCATGAATGGTAACAATCACTCGGCTTCAGCAAGTCAAGGAAAGACGCTTTCTTCCATGATCCACCTCATTAACATGTTTATTGTTCAATACTTTAGGAAGAAAAAAGCCCAGCCCTCAGGTTCTTGTTTTTCTCGATTTCCGAATCTCTGGGGGATTTTACGAGAACCTTTCCAATCGATCGGTTCAGCTTCGAGTTCTGATTTGGACATCGGGGCGGTTGGATTAAACCAACTCCAAAGCGGTTTTCGCTTAACTCTACCTGCAGGTTTTTGAGGTTGGTCGTAATTGCTTTGTTTTTTTTCGAACGGAGCAAACCATTCCTTGAGAAGTCCTCCAGTCTCTATCTTTTTCTTTTTCTCGCTGTTCAACAGAGTTTCTTCTGAGACTTGGGCCTCCGTTGCCTCAAGGATGACTTTTTCTGCCTGGGCTTCAAGGACTTCAAGAGTGGCTTTGGAGAGTTTTGGTTTGCTTTTGGACTGCTCTTGAGCATGGAGTATTGCCCCGCTCAGTAGCCCAGCGATGATGCCGCTAGTCACCAGGCGATGCAGTTTTCTGGTCAATAGCTGAAAGTCGGATGCATTCGTCATATTTCAGGCCTTATTAAACGGCGAGACTTCTTGCTTGGCAATCATCTTATCATCACTCATGATTTTGAATTCCTTAAAGTCGCTCCAATATGACTGTAAATGTTTTTTTATGTTTGTGTAAGAGCAGGCGGCCATGCCGTTCTGTATTGACAAGTGTTACCAGTTCAACAGCGCTTCTAATTGCTTTCTTTTTCTTGGCTGTGATGTCGCCAACCATGCATGCGGAAAAACGTCAGTGGACCTATCAGGATATTCAAGCGCGTAGCCAGCAGATCGATGCTTTCGTTCAGGAACGACTTTTAAAAGAGCAGATTGAGCCTGCACCTCTGGTGGATGAATCAACCCTTCTTCGCCGACTTTATCTCGATTTAATTGGACGTATCCCCAGTATTGAAGAGGCCCAATCTTATATTGATTCCTCAGCCCCCCAAAAACGAGATCAGCTCATCCATCGACTTCTCGAATCGGAAGGGCATGTGAGCCATGAGTATAATCACTGGGCTGATCTGCTGAGAATCAAGTCACGCACGAGGAATTTGCCGGGGCAACCTTATATTGAATGGATTCATGACGCGTTTCGAAGAAATATGCCCTATGATGAGTTCGTTGGTCAGCTCATTAATTCCAAGGGATATTTATGGGATGATGGAGCAACTGGATTTTATTTTCGTGATGCAGGCATGGAACTGGATCACATGGCCAATACCTTTCAAGTATTCCTTGGGACTCAAGTCGGTTGCGCGCAATGCCATGATCACCCTTATGACAGCTGGACGCAAAAACAATACTACGAGCAAGCTGCATACACCTACGGGGTGAAAACAACTGATTCGAAAATGAATCGAAAATTTCGTGGTCTCGGAAACAATAAGATACGCAATGATATTGACCCAGCCCTCAAAGCGGCAGCTCGACGCATGGTACGTCCCTTGAGATACCGAGTCTTTGAAAGCGAGACTGCCCTGAAGTTACCCGATGATTATCAGTATGAGGATTCAAAACCAAAATCCAAAGTGACACCTCATCCAATGTTTGGTCATTTAGTTGATGACAAATCCGACGCTTCCTTGCGGCAGGCCTACGCCGAATGGTTGACCTCACCCGGGAACCCTCGGTTTCCGACAGTCGTTGCCAATCGTTATTGGAGGCGATTGATGGGAGTCGGGTTGATCGAACCTGTGGATGACATGCGCGACGGTGTGGAAGCGAGCCATCCTGAACTCATTAAATTTTTAGCCGACACCATGGTAGAGATTGGTTTTGATTTGAGAGTTTATCAGGCTATTCTTTGCAATACGGCGACTTACCAGCGTGCTGCTTTGCCAGGTGAAAGAGACCCTCTGGAGCCATTTCTCTTTCATGGAAGGCCCTTGCAACGGATGCATGCAGAGCAAATCTGGGACTCAGTGATGGCCCTGATTGTTCCTGATTTGGATGAACGTCCTGGATCCGTCAGGGTGGATCGGAACTATGAAATGGCACGTTTTCTCAAAGAAAAGCCTCTGAATGAAATCCTTTCGACCATTGAAAAAGAAAAAAAAATCGAGGATTCCATGCGTTCAGCACAAAGCAAAGTGACCCAAATGCAGCGTCGCTTGGGTAATATCCAGCGAGCGAAGCGCAAGGGGCCCCAACACGTCTCAAAATTACGTTCAGATCTCAACCAAGCCAAAGAATCCCTCAAAGTAATCAAATCAGAGTCCGTGCTTTCTCACCTGCCTGCACGTAAAATAAATGATCCTCGCTGGAAAGGGATGTCGTCCCAATGGGTGCGTGCTTCCAAATTACAATCTCCGGCTCCTGAAGGGCATTTTTTGAGATCCTTTGGTCAATCAGACCGTGAAACCATTGACAATTCAAATGATGAAGCAAATGTGCCGCAGGCATTGATGTTGTTGAATGGTCCCATGCTTGAATATCTCAAGAACGGCCGATCCGAGCTGGCGTCTGCACTCAGGGATGCTCGCACAAAGGAAGAGAAACTTGATTTGCTTTTTCTGGGCTTCATGACTCGTGAACCTCGTAATGAGGAAAAAGAATGGCTCATGTCGGAATGGAATCAAGAGGGTGATTCATATATGCAAAAGGTGGCATGGATGCTGTTGAACGCCCGAGAATTTTCATTTATCCAATAAATCCTGTAAGACTTCCGAACCCTTTTTTTCGCATATGAAACCAGAATCACTCAACACAGATGGTTGCAGTCGAAGGGCGTTTGCGGGTTATCTTGCAAAATCTCTGCTGGGAGTGGGACTTGCGCCTTTGAATTTTCAACATAACCTCGCAGCCGCAAGCAAACCGGTCACGGAGGTGTCACGTCGTGGGGTAGCGACTAAGGTGATATACTTGTATATGAATGGGGGTATGAGCCATTTGGATACACTGGATCCCAAAACAAATGAGCAAGTGCGTGGTCCTGTATCATCTCTGATTGCACCGCATTGTGGGATTCAGGTGAGCGAGTATTTACCTCGGATGGCAGGATTGATGCATCACACTGCTGTCATCCGCTCCATGAAATCCAATCAAGGCGCTCATGAACGAGGACGGTATTACGTTTGGACCGGTTATAACCAACGTGGCACCATTCGTCATCCTGCAATGGGAGCCTGGGCGGTGCGGTTAGGTGGAGTGATGAATCCCAATCTTCCCGGATACATCAAAGTCGGTGGAGACAGTCGGCATCCAGGGAGTGGTTTCATGGAGGCCAAATATGCTCCTTTGCCTATCGGAAACCCTGAACGGGGCCTTCAAAACAGTGGTCTTCCCAAAGGCGTCGATGAGGATGCCTTTCAAAGCCGTATCTCCATGGTGGATAAATTCAATCGTCGATTTGAGGAATCCTATCAGTTGAAAAATGTCAGGGCCTATTCAGATGCTTATGAGCATGCGATCAAGCTTATGAAGAGTCAGGACCTGGCGGCCTTTGATCTGAGTCTGGAATCTGAGAAGACACGGGCTTCATACGGGGAAGATGCTTTTGGCAAAGGGTGTTTGCTTGCAAGGCGATTGATTGAAAGAGATGTTCGTTTTGTGGATGTCAGCCTTGGGGGATGGGACACACATCAGAATAATTTCGAACGGGTGCCACAGAGGGCTGAAATTCTGGATCAAGCAATGAGCGCCTTGATACAGGATCTGGCAAGCCGTGGACTTCTTGAGGAGACACTGGTTGTGCTTGCGACCGAGTTTGGACGAACACCAAAGATTAATCAAAACAATGGGCGTGATCATTATCCGAAAGCCTTCAGCTGTATGCTGGCTGGTGGTGGTGTAAAAGGTGGCACTGTCCATGGTGCGACCAATGCTCAGGGTACAGATGTCGAATCCAACCCTGTTTCGATACCTGATTTCAATGCTACCATTGCTCACGCATTGGGATTACCTCAGGATGAAATCATTTATGCGCCATCGGGAAGGCCTTTCACAGTAGCTGACAAAGGTAAGCCCATTACTTCGATTTTTGCTTAGCGTGAACTGCCCTTATCAATGGCTGGTCAGCACCGCCAGCACGATGGCAATGAACATGAGTAAAGCCCCAGTGAAACGCATCATCAGTTTGCGGGGATCGGATTCCTCAGTGCGTTTATTAATGAGCTTGGCTGTCAGCCAGACCAAGACAATGGCCCACAAACCTCGGGAGCTGTAGACCACATTCACTCCCGTTGCATTGTGATACAGTGAAACGGCCAGAGAGATGAATATCGCCTGTTGGCCTGTTAGAATCGCTCCACCCAACAGCCAGGCTTTTGTTTTTCGATCTAACTTCTTGAGAGGTTTCTCGAAAAACGGCACAAGGCATGTTGCCAGCAAGGCCACTGTGATGAACAGGATGCTGAGGAAGGCTTTCACACCAAATACCGGAGCCCATTCCTGCACCAGTGCATCGCAAACGCCAAAGGAGGCAGAGCTGCAGATCGTCAAGCCTGTCGCCAAAGGCATTCTTCGATTCGTGGGTTTAAGGTCCGTTTTTCCCAGAATATAAATTGCAATGGCGGTCAGCATTGCTGCAAACCACATGCCTCCTGGAATATGGATGCCGAAGATAAACCATGCAAAGAATGCGACAAATACCGATTTTGTGCCCATGACAGGAGTCACCAGCGAGACATCACCGATGCGTATCGCTGCAAAAGTGATCCAGTGACCGATGAAGAAAGCAGCCCCGGTAATCAATGGATAATGGATTAAATGCCATTGCATTTCCCCTTTCTCCCAGAAGATGAAGGGCCCGAAAAAGAGCGCCATTACCCAACTCGTGACAACAAAGGTATGGAGTGTACTGGCTCCTCGACGGAAAGCTTCCTTGAAAAACAAGGCTGCAGCGGCGTAAACGACGGCCGCAATGGCCGGCAGAATCAAATACAAAGGTAAATCACTCATGAAAGGAGCATTGGAATCTGAAATAAATCAGAATAGATGTCAGTTTTTTGCCCGCTTTCGCGAAGTTGAATATTGATGAGTGAATAGGCAGTTGGGTAATCATCCAATTAAAAATGCCAGACACCCTTTGCCTTGGTGAGTCGTTTGTAAATGGCATTTCGACAGGTGACATATAGGTGTTTTCGTTCAGGACCGGAAAAGGCAACGTTGCTCATACCTGCGGAGGATGGTTTCGCTATGATACCGCTGATCCTTCCCGTCGCATCAAACATTTGCAGACCAATGGCCGATGCAATGTAAAACCGGCCGGCAGTGTCAACGGTCATGCCATCACCAAGGCATGCCGAGCCATCGGATGGACGCCGCATGGTCATGTAGGCATCGCCATGAGATGCCCCCAATCCGACCTGAGTTGCAAAAGCCCAAACCTTGTTACCTCCGTATTCGGAGACAGTTAAGATTCCCATATCCGGTGACAGGCAAATTCCATTTGGTCCTGTGATGCGACCTGACACCTTCCGCTTTTTATTGTTTACATCAAGGAAGAAGAGCCCTTTTTCAGCTGTGAAGAAAAGTTCTGAATGCTGAGTAACGACCAGATCATTAGCATGCGACTCGGTTGCCAGCGAGGTCATGCTGCCATCCTCCTCAAAAACAAAAACTTCGTTTTCTCCCCATCTACAGCCATAAAGTCTCCCGTCAGGCCCGAATGCCAGCCCGCTTACTCCTTTCGCACCTCGAATGTATATTTCCAACTGGTCGCTTGCATCTAATTTGTAGATGGCACTCTGGTTTCCGCGTCGACCGGAAAAATAAAAAGCGCCTTGCTCGTCTGTACATGCTCCATCGGTCATCTGGAACCCGTCCTGCACCAACTCCCACTCCTCTCCTTCGAGCAAGACTTTTGAAAGGGCCATATCGCCTGCAAAATTTTGTGCCATAAGCGAAGCGAAGCTCAGAGCGAGCGAGAGGCACCTCAATATGAAATTTCGAAAATAAGTGTTGGCGCAAAACATGGCCGTCATGTTGTGATAATCTCGCAAAACCCGTCAATGCCATTCATTCAATAGAATACACAGATCAGAGCATTGAAGATGTCTCTTCAACCTTAAAGGAGAGCCGGGCTTGCTCTCTGGCAATACTCTTTGGCACCCTTTACGTCATGCATGATAGCAAGAAAGCGTTCAGATTGTGTCGGTTCCCTTCATTTTTTCCACAGCGATATTCTTTATGAATCGAGGGCTGATTGTTCTAAATGACATGTAAAGAGAAGGTTGTGTTTTCTTTGGTGCCATTTCTCAGGTGGCCTGAAGTTCGAGTGACTCAATTTTAGATGGAATCTCATTCCCTCAAACCTTACAACCTTTCCTATGTCATTGGATACATCCACCATCAAGGCTGCCAACGGGGATTCTCCTTATTGGATGGCTGTGTTACACGGTTTGGGCGACAGCATGGAGGGCTATCGATGGATGCCTGATCAGATGCGCCTGCCTTGGCTGAATTATTTGCTGATCAATGCACCTGATCCTTACTTCACTGGCTACTCATGGTTTGACATTGAGGGAGACCGTGAGCCCGGTATCCGGCGAAGTCGCGATCTATTGTTTCAGACTCTAGACACATTCAGATCTCAGGAATCTGTGAGGGCAGATCACTTGTTTGTATTCGGCTTTTCCCAAGGATGTGTCATGACAGTTGAAACTGGTTTTCGGTATCCTCATCAGCTTGCAGGCTGTATCGGCGTGTCAGGATTCATTCACCGGGCTGACGCGTTGGTTGCAGATCAAAGCTCGCATGCAAAGCAGCAGAGGTTTTTGATGACGCACGGTACTCAGGATCCCCTGATTCCATCTGGCCCCGTCAAAGATCAAATGGGATTGTTGCAACGTCAGGGATTCAATTTCAAATGGCAGGAATACCCCAAGGAGCATACGATTTATGGTGAGGTAGAGTTGCAATGCTTCCGCGAATTCCTTGAAAATGCCAAAGTTGACATTGAACCTTAGCCTGTCGCCTCAAGCATTATTCAGATAGAATGGCAGCATGGATGCAGGGTGAATCAGTCTGCCATGTGATGCATTATTTCAATCCAGCCCAATCTTTGTGCAGGTCCAGAAGCCTGAGGTTCTTTTTCAATGTCTTCGTGTTGGCTACCTGTCTGCTCGGTTATTCGTTGTCTGCCCAATTGGCACTGCCTCGACTCACTCATTTCTTTCCAGTTGAAGGGGAGCCCGGAACGATTGTTACCTTGAGTGGAACAGGCTTTCAAACAGCTGATTCCATATTGTTTGGCGTGGGCTTGGCATCGTTCGAGGTGATCAGCGACACACAAATCCGAGCAGTTGTTCCCTCCGATGCCACAACCGGACCTCTGACGGTTAATACCAGTCGAGGTTTCGCTGCGAGCAATGATTTTTTTCAGGTTGCACCACGTATCATTTTTTTCGAGCCTAGCTACGGAAAAGCAGGTGATGTGATTACGTTGCGAGGAGCTAATTTTTCTGGGCTTTTTCAAGTGTGGGTAGGAGATGATCTGGCCGTCTTTCAGACGGTTGGAGAGACTCAGCTTGCCTTTACTGTCCCCTCAGATGCATCGACAGGAGTGATCCGGGTTGTTTCCGCAGCGGGGCAAGTCGAATCCGATGCTGAATTCAAAGTGATTGGCCCCGAACCATTCATTCTTGATTTTGATCCAGTCATGGCTTCTCCAGGCGAACTCATCGTCATACGAGGTGCGCATTTGTCAAATGCTACTAAAGTGCTTTTCGCCGGTGATAAAGAAGGGATATTCAGTGCAGTGGCTGATACGCAAATCATCGTTCGTGTGCCCGCAGGCGCCGATTCCGGCCCTGTCAAAATCACCGCACCAGAAGGGGAAGGTGAAAGTGAGATGGACTTTCTTGTATCGGGAGCAGGACCTTTCATCACCGGCTTGAATCCTTCCAAGGGGCAGGCGGGTGACACCATCATCGTGGAAGGGGTCAACCTGAGTAGTGTGAAGGAAATTTTCCTGAATGGCGCCAGTGTCAATTTTCAGGTTGTTGCGAATACTCAGTTAAGCCTTTCAATTCCTGCAGGTGCAACAACTGGTTTCATCCGGCTGGTCACCGCACTGGATGCCTACACATCTGACATTGTATTGACGATTAAAGGAGCGGGGCCTGTCATTGAATCTTTTGCTCCATTATCGGGGCTACCTGGTACGCAGGTGCAATTTCAGGGGCAATATTTTGCGCATGTTGAATCGGTCTTGTTCGGGGAATTGGAGGCTTCTTTCGAGACTGCCGCAGAGACGCAACTGACGGTTCTGGGGCCTATGAATGCGGAGACCGGTCTCATCACGATCAAAACAGCCTTTGGTGAATCCGTGTCAGACAGCGTATTTGTCGTTCAGGAGCCCACGCCAACAATTACCTCTTTTTCTCCCACTTCAGGTCAGTTGGGAACGCAGGTCACATTAACTGGCAATCATTTCAATGGTGTTTCCAGTGTGTTGCTCGGAGGCAAGGAAGCGGCTTTTCAAATTGTGGCGGATTCACAGATCCTGATCACTGTGCCTGCGGATGGAATGACTGGCTCCTTACGCGTGGAATCACCATCGGGAGACGCAGAGACTGAGTCGCTATTTTATTGCCCCGCAAGCATTGATTCCTTCGAACCCTTGAAAGCAATTCCTGGAAGTGAACTGATGATCCAAGGTGCCAACTTTACTGGAACCTCCAGGGTTCGCATTGGCGGGAAGGAAGCTGAAATCCTGTCAGTCAGTTTGAGTGGAATACTGGCCACCGTTCCTTCCGATGCCCTCATTGGCACAGTGTCGGTAACGACTCCCGCAGGATCTCTGGCGACAGAGCGGGTATTTGGTGTGCTTCCTTTTATTCAGGGAATGACTCCTGTTGCCGGACCCATTGGAACGAACCTCAAGATCATGGGTATGGGCTTTTCTGAAGTGCAAACTGTTTTGATAGGTGAATTGGCGGTTCCCTTTTCAATTCAATCGGATGGATTGATCGAAATAATTGTCCCGTCCAATGCACCATCAGAGCAAGTGACTGTCATCAATTCGGCTGGATTGTCAATTTCTCCTGACTCATTCCAACTTAGAATGGCAGCTGATCTAAGTCTGGAGGTCGTACCTTTAGCAAATCGTTCATCATGGGGAATCCCCAATGCCTTTTCTATCAAGGTGCACAACGCGGGCCCCTCAACCGTGCAAAATTTCTTCCTGCAGCATACCGTGCCATCAGGTTCTGAGCTGGTTGTTTCATCTAATCCCAATGGCGCAACAGAGTTTGCAGGGTCTCAGGTCACAAGCGGCATTGTTTTATTGGAAGCTGGCGAGACCGCACAAATCATCCATACGATAACCACACCTCATTTTGGTTACGAAACGCATGTGTTTCAGATTGATACACAGATTTTTGACCCGAGCCCCGCGGATCTGCGTATCGAGCTGAATCAGCCAGTCCTTGGCCCGCCCGTTCGCTTGACTATCAGTCATATGGACAAACGAACGCATCGACTCAGTTGGCATCCGGATCTACGCGGATTTGAGCTGCGAGCAGGTTCGTCTCTCTCGGATCCAGTGTCTTGGTCAAAGATTCTCAGTCCTTTACCTTTGGGGAAATCATTCATGGAATTTGAACATTCTGAGCTGAATGTTTTTTATGCCCTTGAACCAATGGCTGCAGCTCCATGAATAATTTCAACAAAAGCACGGAGTCCCTTCCTGTAAAATGTTGCGCTTCCATGTGACATCCTGCTTGTCCTGATGACGAGTTGCATTTGTCCTTTTCAAGCCGTAAACCAATACCAAAGGTTGGTTCAAATTGTGAGTAGACTCAAGGATCAGGATACCTCCATAGCTCAGTAGGCACCTTGTAAGGGATGGGTGTATAAATCGTTTTTTTCTATCTAATGAGCTTGTCATTTGCATCCATCTTTTCTCAAATCGACTATAGGTATACATTTCGGCATGATGCTTTTTATTTTTATATGGACTATGAGTTTATATCTGCATTGCTCACGACATTCTTTACTCAGGGCAAGCTCAAGTGGTTCTGTTCAATAGCTTATCTTGCCGTGGGGCGCATATGCCCACCATTTCTCCCATGCCTGCTGGGTTTTTTGAGCGCCGTCCCTCTTGCTGCACTGAAGCTCAGTGGTTCTGATGAATCAGTTGCCATGCCTCGTTTTCCAAGGTGGGGACAGGGCTGCACGCAGAATGATGGATATGAATCGATTTATTTCCTTTTAATTGTTTTCATTATTTTAACTGGTTTTTATTATAATAATTTAATTTGTCTTCCTTTGGATTGTATTCAGTCCTAAGCTATAAAAAGCTATGGAATTTTCAACTCATCAGAAAATTTCAGGCATTTATTAGAATGAACTTTAACTGCTACTTGATCTCGCTCAGAACTAACGCGTTCGTCTTTTTTTTAAGCGCCCTTATTTCCTTTGGCCACTTACAGGCAGCTGACTCCGATGGTGACGGTATCATTGACGCCATGGACCGTAATCCGGACGGAAAGGGCTGGGTCATTGATCTACAGGAGACGAACGGTGTCATCACCCACACCGGAAGCCTGATTGAGGAGGGGTCTGGTGCATTAACTTTTTTGGGGACCGACATCACAGGTAATCACGGTTTGCTTAGAGTTTATAGCGCTGGGCGGTTCGATTTCATTGCTAGTTCACCGCATGATTCGCTCCCGCAAGGCGCTCAACGAACCGATCTTTTTGAAGTCAGTTCCACAGGGGGTATTTTATTTCAGGTATTAGTGAACATTACCGGCACTAATGACCCTGCCGTCATTTCCAAGCTCAATTACCAGCTCAACGCGCAGCGACTCGAAGGCCTTGAAAAGGCAAGTGGAATTTTGCGTGTTAAAGACATTGATGCGGGGCAATCCAATTTCATTCCTCAGGAGCAGAGTCTGGGGCTGTATGGAACTTTTTCCATCAACAGTTCTGGTAACTGGACCTATGTTTCCAACAATATTGTTGGAAACATAGGTCCAGTTACCAGAACTGTTGATGGAAAAAGTTC
>JBDQII010000059.1:0-16195 GCA_040264395.1 Verrucomicrobiota bacterium | reverse complement strand
GTCAACTGGGTTTTGAGGTAAATCCTCGCCAATGATCCCCCAACTTTGAAAACGCCAGATGGACTTCAATCGATGCCGCGCCATCATGTCACCAAACTCCCCCTGCACCACTTCAAATGCGTCCACATTACTGAAGGTAACGGGAGGCAGCTGCCCAGTGACAGGAGCCACGGGAAGCTCACGAATCTGTTTGATGACAAATGATCCAGGTGAAATGTATTTGTATTCAAAATCCAAGCATACTTCGGTTTTATCCACGAAAAATTCCAGATACGAATCACTTGCCTGGCGGAGCAAGTCGGTCAATAAAATGTAGCCCTCCGGCCAATTCAATACCGTGGCGCCCAGTTGAACCAATCCACTTGCTTGCACCATTTCATGGGTGATGTCCCCTTCATTGGATACAACCAGCGCCACTACTTCAGGAGCAGCCACACTATCCGGATTGGCGACGGAAACTGCATCCTTTTGAGTGACCAAGGTTCCCTCGATCAACTCAAGTGTGCCGTCCTCTCTTTGCTCCAGTTTCAGAGTGGCAACGCCATTGGCTCGTTCTATTTGATCTGGAAAACTGTAATGTGCGAGAATCGCCATCCCCACTTCATCTTCATCCACGCCACGTCTCAGACGCTCCATAAAGGCATTCTCGTTGTAAAAACTGGCGAACACCTTCTGAATCGCACGAAAGACTCCTCGTTCATTTTTCTTTGTCGAATCACAGGCGCTGGGACCCTTATCATCCTGATCCTGATCATCCGCGAGACAGCCGCTGAAGCTATCGTACAAGCCTGCACCGGAAAAATACTCACTGTCTTCGACATTAGTGGAACTTCGGAACCGAATACGACGATTCACATCCAGAGGCTCCAATGCCTGAGTTATCTTTTGTTGCTGATAAACCGAAAACCTGGCCTCGTCTTTGATCCAAGTTCTGATTGCACGAAGCCTGAGGGAAAAATGTGCAGGATCTTCAACCGGAAATTTCAAAGCGTTTAATTCGATTGCAATCATTTCCTTCAGGGTCAGCCCACTGGACATCGTCTGCGCCATGAATTCCGTCCATAGATCGAAAGAAAAAGCGATTGCCTCCTGGGGTGCATGATCAGGAAGTGAACGCAGAAGAAAACCCAAATTAGCCGCCTTCCCTCCCACAAACGACAAGTGCTCTGGAGTAAGATCCGCTACCTGAAAAGTCAGCTGATTCGCATGCTGGAAAGGCGTGTAATTCAATTTGGGCGCCTGCTTCAAAGCCAGAAGCTGATCCTTTTGGTCATCTGTCAATTGCGTTTCCACACGAAGCGTTTTGATGTCTGGAATTTGCTCATTTTCACCGGCAATGAAAAGAGCGTCCTCACCCACCCAATGCATCAACTGAGCCTGCTTGTGCTGATCCGCAACAAACGCGAACGGAATTCCCTGCGATTTTGCAAAGATGGCAACATGTGCATTTGGAGTTGCCGGGCTGAGCACGATGATGCCCGCAACAGGAGGCACTTCAGCGGGAACAGAGTCCAGAATCAGGATGTCCGTTGAAAGCAAATTGCCTTTTGAAAAGGCATCCTCCAACTCATTCGCATCAACAAATTGCAACCTACCCAACGCCCAGCCTTCCGAGTAGAGGGCATCCTCCCTCACCCAACGCGAGGGTGAGTCCACAGGAAAACCTTGTTGCTTGAAGAGGGATGCCTCTTCTACAGCCCTATCCTTTTGCTCAAATGTTGGCATGTAAAACACTTGCCAATCCCCCTCTAGGCGTATCCGTTGCGATACGAGATCCAACCAGTTTAAAACCTTTTCCGATGAGAAAAACTCCCGTCCAACAAACTGAATCCCAAATTCCCTTGCACGGGGATTGGAAGGAAACAGGACGGCACCAAGCACGACCTCCTGAGTGGCTGGAATGAGGGAAACATTTTCAAATTCCGTCACATTCATTCCCGAGAACGCAGGCAGGAACCGCGTTGCAAAATCAAAGTGGAAGGGAAAGGCACGGCTATTTTGAAAATAAACATTTCCGGACTGATCTAATGGTATGGCGAATTTTACCCATGACAGGTCTCCTTTGTATCTGGGTGCGGATGCCAGCGGCTCAGGATTGAGTCCGAGTTGGTTGGTCCAACCAGGATCCTCCTTCGAGTTCATATCCTTGATGCGATAGAACCGAGCTGAGTCCGTCATTCCCCGCAAATCAAGGTATTCCTGAAAAGGCCCCCATGATAGCGCCCATGGTTTCCAGGAGGCCATGTCAGAGGATACTTCCAGTTGATATGCGATTTCGTTGCCCGATGACTGATGGATGGCAACGGTGTTTCCCTGACCTGCTCGTGAGATGGTGACTTTGGACTGGGCGACTGCCAACGAAGGGACCCAGCCGCAGATGAAGAGACAAAAAACGGTTGCCAGACGTGGGTTTGGAATAACCATGTCGCTTAGACTGTACTGCATGACCGATACAGTGCAGTTTAAACATGGATATGTCAAGTGACGGAGCTCATACGTTTAGCCTCAGTGTTTGAAGCTGCTGGAAGATCTGTGGAAGCTGTAAGTGTAAAAAAGAAGGTGGTTCCTTCTCCCATCTTACTTTCTACCCAGACACGCCCACCCAGGGTTTGGGCGATGTGCTTGACGATAGATAAACCGAGGCCCGTTCCTCCCTGGGCACGGGAACGTGCCTTATCAACCCGAAAGAATCGTTCAAAAATACGTTCAAGTGACTCAGGCGGGATACCTGGCCCATCATCGGAAATGCTGACTCGAATTTGATCATGGCCATCCGGTTCGGCATGGACCGAAACCTTGCCACCCTCCGAGCCGTATTTGATGGCATTCTCCAGCAGGTTGAGCAGAATTTGCTCCAACAGGTCTGAATCCGCCAGGACATGCAGCTGAGGGTCCACCGCAAGGGAGAGCTGCACCTTTTTCTTGTCAGCCCTTCTTTGTAAATCATCCAGCACACGCGAGACTTCAGAAGCCAGCTGCAGGGCTTGAAGATTGACCGTCGCTTGCCCGGATTCTAGACGTGAAACCATCAATAAGTCCTCAATCAAATGAGCAAGACGATCTGAATGCTTTTCCACCTTGCTCAAAAAACCAGACAATGTTTCCCGCTTCATGGACGGATGATCAATCATGGTTTCAACAAAACCTTTGATCATGGACAAAGGCGTTCTGAGTTCATGACTGACATTCGCAACGAAATCACGCCTGGCATTTTCCAATTCTTTCAAGCGTGTAAAATCATGAAAGATGAGCAGGACACTTTCGGGCTTGCCTGAGGAATTGTGGACAACCACTGCATTCAGCCTGAGGCTACTAGTATCCAGACCGGTAGGATTGATCTCAACTCCCATCGTACGCCCATTTTTTACCGTACGCTCGAAAACTTCATCGACTTCGTGCAGTCTCAGCGCTTCAAGCAAGGTCGCATCGGCGGGGATATTTCCTGAAATACCGAAAATACGGTGTGAGGCGCGATTCATGAAAACCACTCGCCCAGAGAGATCACACAACATCACACCCTCAGCCATCGCATCAAACACCAAGTCACGATGATGTTCCATATCGGCTCGCGTTTCGATCAATTGGTCTTCGAGTGCTTGAATACGCCGGTTAGACGCAGCCGCGTGTTTTCGAACACGCGAGTAAAAAACCAGCCATACAACTGAGACCAGAAGCGCGGTGAGCAAAAAAGTAAAAGATGCAACAAACCAAATCATGAGTAACAAATAAGATGCAATGTGGCTAAAACACTGAATGCATGGAGAGGATTCAAAACAGCCATATCGTTTGCCTGATTCCGCCTATTCATAAGGTTCCACCAACCGATAGCCCACACCACGTAAGGTCGAAATATAATGCCCAGCATGCCCCAGCTTTTCACGCAGGCGGCGCACATGGGTATCCACAGTACGCGTATCAATCGCCTGATCATAGCCCCATACATCCTGCAATAACTGATCTCTTGACTGAACACGACCTTTACGTTCCATCAATAAATGAAGCAGTTTGAACTCGGTGGCGGTAAGAATGACTACTTTACCAGAAACTCGGGCTTCGTGACATGGAATATCCAATTCAAGTTCTTTGACGTGAATTTTCTCCACAACACCTTGGGATTCTTCCTTGCGCTTGAGCAGGTTACGAACACGAAGCATCAATTCGCGAGGGCTGAACGGTTTGGTCACATAATCATCCGCACCGAACTCCAATCCCAACACGCGGTCGATTTCAGATGCTTTTGCTGTCAGCATGATGATTGGCAGAGAAGCAGTGGCAGGATCTCGCCTGAGAATCTTGCAGACCTCCAGTCCGTCAATTTCAGGAAGCATGACATCAAGCAGGATCAGGTCCGGGGAGAACTTCCGCGACTTTGAGAGTGCTTCCTCTCCGTCTTCGGCAGTAATGACATCATAACCCGATGCCTTGAGGTTAAACCGAATCAACTCAATAGCGTCGGGCTCATCATCAACAACTAGTATACGTAAGCTCACTTTTGTGACGATCCTCCAGTTAAATGCCTTCCATTAGGCGCCAGTGTAACATTTGTGTGACAAAAATGAACCCAGAAATGCTTGTGATTGAAATCTGGACGCCCACAGACTTGTTCTTATAATGACGCGTCATGAATTCCCGTCAATCATTCAACCGTCGCCGGTTCCTTGCATCCGGATCACTGGCCGCAACAAGCCTCGCTTTTCCCTGGATTTCAGTTCGAAACGTCCTGGGAGCAAACAGTCGATTGAACATCGCGGCCATCGGAGCAGGCGGAAAAGGTGGAGTCGACATTGGTTATTGCGCGGGGGAAAACGTGGTGGCTCTTTGCGATGTCGATACCAGGAATGCGGCAGGCGCATTCAAGAAATTCCCTCAGGCCAGCATTTACCAGGATTTCAGGGAGCTTTTCGATAAGGAGAGCGGCCAGATTGATGCCGTCACCATCTCGACGCCTGACCATACCCACGCGCATCCGGCGATCATGGCCATGAGGGCGGGAAAACATGTTTATTGCCAGAAACCGCTGACTCATACCGTCGAAGAAGCTCGTATTTTGACGAAAATAGCGCGCGAAACAGGGGTGGTTACCCAGATGGGGAATCAAGGGCATTCCCAGACTGAGAGCCGCCGCCTTGTTGAATTGATTCAGGCCGGCGTTATCGGGGAAGTCAAGGAGGCGCATATCTGGACCGACCGACCGATTTGGCCTCAGGGATTGAAACGCCCCGCTGAAGTTCAGGCAGTCCCCGACACGATCAATTGGGACCTGTGGCTGGGCCCGGCCCCTGAACGTCCTTATCACCCATCCTATGCTCCCTTCAAATGGAGAGGCTGGTGGGACTTTGGCACGGGTGCACTGGGTGATATGGGATGCCATAATATGGACCTCGCCTTCTTTGCCCTTGACCTGAAAAACCCTACTGAAATATCAGGAACCGGCGAGGGTGGCACCGATGAATCTGCTCCAACGTCCTCCAAGGTGCTTTGGAAATTCCCAGCCAATAAGCAACGAGGTCCGGTCGAACTGACCTGGTATGATGGAGGACAAAAACCTGATCCATCGCTGGTGTCAGAGAAAGAGCTCCCGGGGAATGGCTGTATTCTCATGGGCACGAAAGATACCATGTATGTGCCCAGTTATTGGGGGGCGGCATCCTTTTTGTCGGGTGCGTCCATGGAGGATTTTGCTGGAATCGATGCGAGCCTGCCACGATGGCCTGGAGCAGATAAGGATAATGACAAGGCACATCACCATGAGTGGATTGCTGCTTGCAAAGGAAATGCCAAAGCGCTTTCACACTTTGATTACGCAGGCCCCATGACTGAGGCCGTGTTACTTGGCAACGTTGCTATTCGCGCCGGATCTCGCATTCAGTGGGACGCCGAAAGCATGAGGGTAACGAACAATGAGCATGCAAACCAATTTATCCGAAAGGCCTATCGTAAGGGCTGGGAACTACCAGTTTGACCTTTGCCATTGAATGGTGAAAACTTGCCGGCTCATATGGGAAAGTAATATTTGAGAAACAGGACAATCAGGACGAAAGCAACAATCATCCATAGCCATTGCATGGAGGATCTGGCCTGGCGCTGAGGACCGTCGCCAAACTCTTCTTTCACAAACGAATCATAGTCAAACGAATCGTCATAATCGACGCCAATACTTTCGTATTGCGCCCGCTCTGACCAACCGGTTTCTTCACACGAGCCACATTCTGGACATGCCCTGTAATCGGAAGGAATTTCAGAGCCACAATTTGGGCAATATCCTTCAGTCTGGTTCATGTCAAACGGCGTTGAGTTGAGGCTTGATCAGCCACCGACACCTGCGTATTCGATATCTGTAGTGAGCAAAATTCCCATCAGCAAATAATCATGGTGTTTACCCTGCATATCCATGACGTATTTTGGAAAATTGACCAAATCAGAAAAACCGAGCAGGGCAAACACCTTGATGGCACGCTCTTGCTCGGCAACAAATTCGGCCTCTAATTTCTCGAGCCCCAGTTGCCTTGCCACGCCCATGAGTTCATCAAGCAAGGCATAAGCCAAACCTCTTCGGCGGAAATCCGGATGCACGAACACGCTCACCCGGCCGATATGTCGTTTCCATCCAAAGCCGTTTTGATGCAAGGTACAGGCAGCCAAAATCTGACCATTCTCTCCCAGAGCCAAAAGGGGGAAATCCTTTTCCAAATCAAGTTTCTCGCACCAGCGCTTGATCACATCTGGATCTTGCACTTGATGCTTGATGAACAAGCGTTCATTTTCTGGGACGGCTTTGAAAAAATTGAATAATGCCTGGTGATCCGCTTCTTCCAACGGTCTCAAAGTAGCCTTCAATTCGCCTTTAAATATTTTGTCTATGGGATATTTATCTACGATCCCATCCAATGGGGGAAACAAATCTTTCATAAGTAAAAAAGGGGTAGTTAGAGGTTATATCAACCCACATGAAGTTGATCTATTTCGCCAGTTAATCCGAATTCTGAAGTGAAATCCTTAGGCTCCACTCTCAAAGGATCCAAACTCCATCGGGCCGCGAGAGCATGAATATGTTCAACATTATGCTCAAGCTTTCGATTGAGTTCTGTCAAAGATTCTGCTTCGAGCTGGTCGTCATAATCAAATGCATGCATGCGTAAAGAGCATTCTGCTGAAGAAGGGCTCCCCTCGTTCCATAATACAGACTCGGCCCAGACATAGGAACGAACCACATTCCCGTCAATCAACCGCACCCAGCCATGCTCATGAACGCGGGCGTCCAGACAGAAAAATTGAACTTCCCCCACTTCTTTACTTAGATTCCGCATGTATTTGTAAAAAATATCAATATCCTCGGATGGGTTGGGCAGGTAATGCCCGAAAACAAGCACCCAGCCTCGGATTGGAGGAGTAATGAAAAGATGACGCTCGGTTGCTTTGCTTAACCCTTGCTCCCAGGAACAGACTTCAGTGTTGGTGAGACCAAGTGCATTTCGAACGGTGCCCATGTCACGGGTTCTGAAAGCCATCCAGCGCTCTGGCTGGCCAAAAACATATTTGGGAATAGGGTAGCGATTACGCCAAAGAGAACTCCTTCGAGGTGGAATGGCTGAAATTTCATGGCGCATCGGTTTCCTGATGTAGGAAACCGTGAGAAAGTAGGCCACGATAGCTATGATAGACGCCACAGGAACCAAGAGCAAATACCACACGATGAAATCCACTCCAGCGAGGGAACCTCCGGCTGTCAAGGTTTTGACGTAGTCACTCAGTTTTTCGAAAAAACTCATGCTTCTTGGTTTTATCAGTGAATTGAACAACCCTGAAAACTCGCCGAAGACCGCCAGAAAAATGATCGATCGTGCAAGTTAATGACTCTAGGTGTCGTACAATGGCTTAAATAATGAAAGGTTTCAAACCTAAAAGAGTGTCGATTTATTCATAATCAAAGGGAGCGAAAAACGCCCTTATGCAGGATGTTGATGGATCAAAATCTAACGGAAGCATGAAGCGGCTTCTTGTGGTGAAATATATTTACTTTGCTAAATGACTAGGCTCACGGTTAAACAATGACAATACTGTTTACCATCCCATGGACCTGAAAAAAACATATCCAATCGCCCAGCATTTCAGTCTTGAGCGAAAGGAATTAACTGATGAGGGATGGTTTACATGCCTTGAAATAAATGATTTTGATTCGAATGAAAGTCAGTGGACCCAGTGGCTGCACCCTGAAGAAGCCACCTTTTATCAGTCCATTTCAGCCCAAAACCGGAAGCAATCTTTCTTATTGGGTCGTGTCTGTGCAAAAACCGCTTATCTGAATGCAAACCCTCAGGAAAGCCCACCAAATGTCCACATACGAACAGGCATTTTCAAGGACCCGATCCTTCAAAACCAATCTACGACTCAATGGCAGGTAGGGATCACACACTCAAAATCGATCGCGGCAGCTCTGGTCTTTCCTGCCACTCATCCAATGGCCATTGATGTCGAGGAGTGGGACACCAAAAGAGCAACAACCATGCGAACCCAATGTCATTCAGAAGAATTACATTGCTTGGAGAAAATCGGTCTTGGCAGCGCTGCTTCAGGCGCTGTCGGCTGGACGGCCAAAGAGGCTATTTCAAAAGCATTGAGGACGGGAATGACTTGTCCGTTCAATTTATTTGGGATCAAGTCGATCGAAGCGCATCCCGACGGTGGCATCAGAGGTTTATTTATCAATTTTTGCCAGTATCAATTCAGGTCCTGGATCATTGAAGACAAGGTTTTGAGTATTGTGCTCCCCAAAAGAACGCGCCTCATTTTTTCTGAGAATAGTCCAAAGCTCACCAATACAGAATCAGAAGCCCGTGGATTACCTTCGGTTCATGATGCATCACACAGTCATAGCCCAGTCTCTGGCTCTTGAATTGTTTTCGAAAAGACGGCAAGTGGGTGTTTCCAAATTTGACTCCCTGAAATCGTAATTCCTTGTGAAAGGGCAAGCCTAAACTTCAAACCAAAAAGACGGTCTATTTTTGATCAACTGAACAAAGCCGTTACCAAAAGGACCCCATATTATGGCCGTTGACTGCCTAAGGAGGCAATAAACACGTGCTGCTATCCAGAGAATGATTCACAGACAGCAGGAAAATGGGACAGTAATGGATCAATCAATTGACCTCTGTGCCCCATTTTTGTCTCAGCCCCATAATTTCGGAAATTTTCTTTGGCAAAGCCTGCCAAGGTCACTAAACTACTAAGAATCTTTCTATTATGGCGAAAATCTTGTTAATCGATGATGATGAATACATACGCATGTGGACATCCATACATCTTGACAAGGCCGGTCATGAAACAATGACTGCCGCTGATGGCGATCCGGGAATAGATTTAGCGAGCAAAGTCAAGTTTGATTTGGTCATCACAGATATCATCATGCCCGACAAAGAGGGGCTGGAAACCATCATTGAACTCAAAAAAGTAAATCCAGATTTACCCATCATCGCGATGTCTGGGGGAGGCCACATGAGTTCCGACGACATCCTCGAGCTGGCCATTTCCCTTGGAGCCAACGCCATATTGCGAAAGCCATTCGATGGAGGAGAGCTTATTGCTTTGGTCGAATCCTGTCTTGCTCCAAATTCTGATTCTTGAATTAAGGCGATTACACAGTAAGTTGAGTTGCTGTGACACATGAACACGCGATGAAACCTTGATGTCGTTGCAAACTCATCTTTAAGGTCTTTTATAGTCCCGCTCAGAACAGGTTTTCGCGGGTTCGATCCTTGAAAAAAGTTTCAGGTTCAGACACCGTTTCCAAGGAGGATGAGGTAATTGGAGACACGCCCACTGAAGGATTTTTTGGAGAAATGAATTTAAACTGGATGATTGAAAAGAGCGAACTTGCCGACTTATATGAAAAAGTACGCGAGGGTCGGCGTTTGGATATTCAAGACGCACACCGGCTCTACCAAACGCAAGATCTCAACATGCTGGGAGCCCTTGCAGATCTGGCCAACAACCTAAAGAATAAAAAACGCGCCTCTTACATCGTCAATCGATATATCAACTATTCAAATTATTGCATTCTGAGCTGCCAGTTTTGTTCTTTTTCACGCAAGAAACGAGACCAAGACGGGTTTGAGTTAACACTGGAGCAAATGCAAACCAAAGCCCGTGAAGCGCTGGAACTTGGTATCACCGAACTCCACATTGTGGGCGGATTACACCCCAGTCTTCCATTTTCTTATTACAAAGATATGCTCAATGGGCTGAAAGCCGTCAGTTCACGCCTGCAGCTCAAATGTTTTACCGCGGTTGAAATCCTGCATCTTGCGTGGCTATCCAAGAAGTCAGTGGAAGAAACGCTCTACGAACTAAAGGCCTGCGGTTTGGATTCATTGACAGGCGGAGGAGCAGAAATCTTTCAGCCCGAGGTTCGCAAAAAAATTGCGACCGGTAAGGAGTCAGCCAAAGAGTATCTCGATGTTCACCGTACCTGGCACCGACTCGGAGGGAGAAGCACCTGCACCATGCTCTATGGTCACGTGGAAACTCTCGAGGATCGCTTGGATCACATGCGACAGTTAAGAGAACTGCAGGATGAAACGAAGGGATTTTGCGGTTTCGTCCCCCTTCCCTATCAACCAGACAACAATGCGATCCCCGTCAAGCGCCCACCGACAGGCAATGATATGTTGAGAACAATTGCAGTCGCTCGCTTGATGCTGGATAATTTCGACCACATTACTGCCTACTGGGTGGGCATGGGACTCAAAATGGCCCAAGTGGCATTGAGCTACGGAGCGGATGATCTGCATGGTACCATTGTCGAGGAACATATTTTTCATATGGCAGGTGCAGGTTCACCTCAGGGACAAACGGAAAATGCGATGCGTAAAGCCATCATGGAGGCCGAACGCATACCTGTTCAGCGGAATACTTTTTATGAGCAGATTCAACCTGAAACCGGTCAGGAGCGAACTGAAGCAAACACAGCATCTCTCATTCAACCTGCATGACTGCAGACGGTGACAAACCAACAAACATCCTCTCAAGCTTCCGAATAGGCTCGGTGCCCTACCTGAATTCCGTACCTCTCACCTGCGGTATTGAAAATCAAGTCGTTTTTGCTCCCCCGTCACAATTGGCGACTATGCTTGAGAATGAGACTTTGGATGCAGCCCTGGTGAGTGTTACCGAGGCTCTTCTAAACCCCGGATATGCCATTCTTGATAACGTGGCCGTTGCCTGTGACGGACCTGTGATCAGTGTCTTTCTTGCGACAAAAATTCCTTTGAACTCAATTGAAGTAGTGCACTGTGATCCCGCTTCACTGACAAGCATCAATCTGTTGAAAATCCTACTCAAAGCCAAGGGAGTTCAACCACAATGGCACCCATTGTCCAGCTATGAGGAATCGTTTGAGAAGGACGCTGTACTCCTGATTGGTGACCCGGCTATTGCCTTTATTCAGGCTGATCATAAGCATCGGATATGGGATCTGGGGGCCGCCTGGAAGGAGTTAACCGGCTTACCTTTTGTCTTTGCGGTTTGGGCCATTCGTCAGGGATATGAGGATCCGGCCCTTTTAAGCTCCTTGATGTCTGCCAAGTTGAGGGGCATAGCTCAGCTGCCTGCCCTTATTGAAGGAGAATCCCGGTTTGATCCTGATTTCCGCAAAGAATACCTTGGTAAAGCGATTCAATATGATTTGGGCGAAAGAGAAAAGGCCGCGATCCACTGTTTCACGGAAAAGCTCGCTGGTGAATTAGATCAAGAAGTTTATCCACCCAGATTCGTCTACCATGAAATTCCGAAGAAATAATGCAACATGATCAAGTTCTGGAATGAGTGGAGCAGGTACGGATACGTCATCAATGTAGGAATTCAGAATACGCTCGCGTATCGAATGAATTTCCTGTTTCGGGCGTTATTTACTTTAATTCCACTTCTGGCAAACATTCTGTTGTGGAAAACCATCTTTTCCGACAAGACTGAGGGAGAAATGGTAGGTGACTATAATCTATCACAAATGGTGTCCTACTACCTCCTCATCCTGATTGTCAATTCCATGACCGCTGTCAATGAGGATGACTGGCAAATCGCAGCTGACATCCGCAATGGGGTCATCAGCCAATTTCTACTGAAGCCGATGGATTACCTGGCATTTCGATTCAGCTTATTTCTGGCAAATCGTTTGATTTATATTCTGGTAGCAACTATTCCAGTCGGCCTCTTCCTGCTTTGGCAAAGGAATTATTGGACTGCTCCGGTGAGTATGGAGGCACTGATGCTCTCTATCCTTTCCCTTTCCCTGACTGGACTGCTTCAATTCCTGATCTCTTTTACCATGGCGCTGCTCGCATTTTGGGTACTGGAAGTAGCCACTTTCATTTTCATATTATATGCATTTGAATACATCGCAGGAGGGCATTTGTTTCCCCTTGATCTACTGCCAACTTGGTTGGAAACCCTGCTCTACTGGACGCCTTTTCCTTATCTGCTTTCGTTTCCAGTATTGATTTATCTGGGGCGTGTCGAGGGACAAGCAATGTGGAACGGTATCATCGTTCAGACTGTTTGGCTTGTCATTGCTTTTCTTACAGCAAGATTTGTTTGGAATCGAGGCATCCGGTCATACACAGCTGTGGGTGGGTAAAAGCAAGGAAAGAGATCATGCCCAAAGAAACCAGAATATCTCCTCTTATCAAAACAGGCTGGAAGCGTTATCTGAGTATTTATGGGGCGCTTTGTCAAAATTCGATAATGCGCGACATGCAGTTCAAGGTTAATTTCGTGCTTTGGCTGATCGTGGAGTTACTTTGGTTTGGGCTGCAGATCACCTTCATTTCAGTCATCTATTCACACACAGACCATATCGGAAGCTGGAGTCGATATGAGGTTATTTTTCTCATCGGAGCAGCCAATTTCATCCAACAACTTTTCCACGCTGTTTTCCTCAACAACATCACACAACTCTCGGAACATATCCGGACAGGGCGTCTCGACTTCATGCTGCTGCTTCCGGTAAATTCCAGATTCCTGGTCTCGCTCAGGACGATGGACTTGGGATCGTACGTCAGCACCCTTGCTGCCATTACAGTCATGGTCTATGCCGGCATTCAACTTGAATTGCAGCCAGGCATCATTCATTTCATTGGCTTTGCGTTGATGAGCGTGTGCGGCGTAATGATCCATTATTCGTTGATGCTCATTCTGGCAAGTATCAGTTTCTGGACCATCAAAGCAGAGGGGTTTGCCTGGGGATATTATAATTTGTTCAATGTGGCCAGGCTACCGGATGCCGCTTTCAAAGGAGGATTCAAAGCCTTCTTCACATTCGCCATTCCCATGCTGCTGGTAGCTAACATACCCACAAAGTTCTTCATTCAAAAACTCCAGTCGCCAATGGAAGTTCTCTCACTGATTATGATGGCAGGAGCCTGCTTGCTGGCTTCCGAAATAATGTGGCGATTTGCCATCAAGCATTACACCAGCGCAAGTTCCTGAGCGTGCATGCAAATCACCTTGGCAAGGCAATCACCTTGGATCGGAGCCTCTGCATCCCAGACAAGGCAGGCGGAAAAGACGGGTCAATGCGTAATACGTGCTGGAAGGCGCTGAGGGCATCTTTAAACCTTTTTTGCGAGGTGTAGGCGTTGCCAAGATTACACCAGGCTTGAATATAACGATCATCGATTTGAGTCGCTTTGGCAAAATGCGGCACGGCTTCGTTGATCTTAAGCTGCCGACTGAGTGCAGTTCCCAGATTGTTGTGAGCTGCCGCATGCTCTGGATCAATTTCGATTCCAATCTTAAAATGCTCAATGGCCCTGGCAAATAGTTTTTCTTTGAGAAAAAGATTACCAAGATTGTTGTGGGCTTCTCCATAATCCGGAAAAATCTCGATTGTCTTCAGATAGGCCGCTATCGCTTCTTCCGTATTCCCCAACCGTGAATGAGCAAACCCAAGATTGAAGAATACTTCCTCATTTTCCGCATCGATTTCAGCAGCTATTTTAAATTGCTCCAGCGCCTTGGCGTATTCTCCTGTTTGCAGATGATCTTCACCAGCGGTCATGGATTCATCGGCTTTAGCCAATTCAAACAAAGCCGAACTTCCAAATGTATCTTCCAAAGTATCTGGCGCAACATCGTCTATGACCTCCGGCTCTTCCGCAACAGACTCGACTGAGACTTCAGCAGGATGATCGTTTTTTTTAATTTCTATGACCTGATTCATTTCAGGTGAAATTTCCGGATGGACGAGATCAGTGTTTTCCGTTTGCCGATCACAGGCAACATTACAGACCCACAGGGCCAAAAGCAGCATTGCTGGAAAGATTGACCTACTCATGAACCAGCCTCATCGGATGTCATCACGCGTCCAGGCATTATCCACAAGTCGCAGAATTCCACGTTCATTTTTATTACGAAGTTCAACAGGCAACCCTGCATCAGGAAAGTTCTGATAACACAGGGGACGCACAAACCGAAGGATCGAAGCAGTACCGATCGAGGTAAAGAATCCATGAGTAGCTGCTGGGTAAGGCCCCCCATGATGCATGGATGGACAAACTTCAATTCCTGTTGGAAACCCGTTAAAAATCAACCTTCCCACTTTTCGCTCCAGGATACGAATCAGCTTTCCGTGTTTTTGCAGATCATCTTCCGTCCCATGGATGGTGGCGGTCAATTGTCCTTCCAATCCTTCAGCTGCCTGCTCCAGCTGTTCTGAGCATTCTGCTTTCAGAATGACAGAGCAAGGCCCAAAGTTTTCTTCTTTCAATTCAGGGTGATCAAACAAAGTGTCCAGGTTGGCCTCGAATATGTGACAGGCTGCCTGATTCTTTGCTGCGTCAGACGCAACAGAGGAAGTACCACAGGTCTTGACGCCTTCGATGGATTTGATTTTATCCAGCCCTGCGCGGTAGGCTTCTGCAATCCCTTGATGGAGCATCGTCGCCGGCCCTGCAGCCTCAGCGGCATCGGCAGTTTTCTGGGTCAAGTCATCCAGAAATTCACTTTTCAAGCCAATCAATATACCGGGATTAGTACAAAACTGCCCAACCCCAAGTCCAACCGACTGGACGAATTGTTCAGCTATTGATGCACCTCTTTCGGCAGCAGCTCCGGGCAAAACAAAAACGGGATTGATGCTGCCCATTTCCGCATAAAAAGGGATGGGTTCTTTACGAGCGTTGGCCACATCGAAGAGTGCACGTCCGCCTCGCAATGACCCAGTAAATGCCACAGCCTGCGTGATAGGGTGCTGCACCAGTGTCACTCCCAGTTCATGTCCAGCACCTTGAAGTAAAGAAAAGACGCCAGAGGGTAAATCGCATTTTTTGACTGCATTTTGAATCGCACGCCCCAGCATTTCGCATACTCCCGGGTGCCCGGGATGCCCCTTGACGACGACAGGGCAACCTGCTCCCAGAGCAGAAATGGTGTCAGTGCCAACCACTGAAATGGCTAGAGGAAAATTGCTGGCTCCAAAAACAACGACCGGTCCTATGGGAGCAAGCATACGTCTGATGTCAGGCTTGGGCAGGGGCTGGCGATCAGGCAGAGCAAGGTCGATACGCGCATCGACCCAAGAACCCTCACGGATCAGTCCTGCGAATAGTTTGGCCTGATTGACGGCACGACCTCTTTCACCGGTCAATCTTGCCATGGGCAAGCCGGTCTCTTGATGGGCACGCTCCAGCAAGGCGTCTCCCAGAGCCATTACTTCATCAGCAATGGCCTCCAGGAAAACAGCTCGATCTTCCGCCGTGGTTGCTCGGAAGGTGTCGAAACACTCCTGCCCGAGACGCAAAGCCATCCCCACTTCGGAGACGGTGGCTTCATGAAAAGCGGGTGACAATACTGCCTGCGAGGAAGGGTCTTGGGCTTGAAAAGTTTCTTGTCCGACAGCCCCGGTAGTATCCCCAATCAAATGATGTCCAGTCAATTCCATGATGAAAAAAAAGCTAACATAAAAGCAGATCTGCGGAAATGATTATTCTCGTCTACAACTCATTGTGATCATAAACGAAGCTCTATATCGTGTTCGTCATTGAGAATCAAAACGGTTTGAGTGCAGCAATCATCACTTGCTTGACTCTGTAATTTGGATTCCATCCATAGAGTCAGGCCAAACACTGCACAGAACAAGCATCACGGTGAGTGTGAAAGATCCATGCGGTCCCCACTGGAGTTCCAATCATTTTCTGGAAATTGC
>JBDQII010000058.1:0-16203 GCA_040264395.1 Verrucomicrobiota bacterium | reverse complement strand
TGCCTCCCGCGATTCATTTGACCCGCAGGGAAAAGCGAAGTCAGAATGGCTGGGCCCGCTTTGGCGCTGAGGACCAGCTTGCTACGCTCGCAACGGAGATGTTGCCAACGCTGACCCAATACGCGGAGCACGAAACCGTCATGATTCTAGTGCGCGATCAAGCTCGGAAATCAATGGCACGATTCATCAGTAACTGGTTCTTGAATCAGTTTCCAGACGCCTATGAAGAAATTAAGCTTTTAGAAGTGACATTTAAAGATGAGCTTCCGACTCATGCTGATTCAAAATCTCAGCCACTGATGATGCCCCATGAGTGAGTTGTTCATCATGCGGCACGGCAAGGCGGAGGATGCGAGTCGTCACACTGGGTATGCTGACCGGCCTCGGCGATTGACCCCTGAAGGGATTGCAAACATTCAGGCAATGATGCCAGCCCTTCGACAATTTGATCTGATTCCAGATCAAATTGTCTCCAGTCCCTTCCCCCGAGCTGCAGAGACAGCACGCATCATACATCAGGGACTCAAGGTCATTCATAGTGTGCAATACATGGATGCCTTGGGAGCGGACCAATCCATCTTTACTTTTTTTGAGAACAATCTGGCTTCTTTGTTGGAAAGTGAGCAGCGTTTAATGATTGTAGGGCACGAGCCTTGTTTGAGCGGATTGGCAAGTCTCCTTATTTCCGGACGCATCGACACCCGTATTCAATTGAAAAAGGCAGGCATGATTCACCTCGAATGCCTCATAAGAGAAGGCAAATGCCGCGGAATTCTCAAAGGTCACTGGACCTCGAAGTTGCTCCGGTCCGTTCCCTTTCCCGGTTCGAGGTAATGAGATCAGTTTTCTCCTGCGGGTCTTGGTGGTGATTCGCGCTCTGCCGCATGTGCTTGAAGCCATTTGAGGTCTGGATTGCCCTCTGATGCCTCAAAATGCAGGATGGTCTTGTTGGTGATCGTTCTTTGATCTTTCCATTTCAATGTTTCGACATGGCCGTCGACAAAGGCAGCCGCTCCCCGACCATTGTGGTAAGCGCCCGGGATGTGGAAAAATTGCTCGCTTGTCCCCATTTTCGTAATAAATCCCGAATAACATATGCTGTCTGAATTGACATCGATGAATGTGAATACATCACTTGCCTTCATTCCCGCCAATTGAGAGGGCTTAGAATAAGCGTGATAGCCAGACCCATAGTTCACTGCACCTGGAAATACCCACCCAAAGAAAGCATTCAAAGAATAACTTCTTACCCCGCGGTAATTTACACCCTGGAAAAAGGTGGGCCTGCGATCTGCCGGGCATTTGTAGGTATTGGCTGAGCCCACATAGCCCCCTTGAGCGAAAGCCGAGTAGGAAGGGTTTGTGAGCAATTGTGAGTTAGTGTGCATGAATCGTTCCACATGGGTGCCACCCGATACCCATGGGCGTTGAAGGCCAAGTGTGGCACTTTCAACATAGCCATTTGGCACCATTTTTCCGTGATCTTCTGCATACAGCAGCCATGCAATATTGAGCTGTCGCTGATTATTGATACAGTAGGCCTTGTGCGCTGCTCCTTTGGCTTTTGAGAGTGCCGGTAACAGCATGCTTGCGAGAATGGCAATGACACTGATGACGACAAGCAGTTCTATCAAGGTGAAACCTCGGGAAAGGTTTCGCCTTACTGCCACGAATGCGATGAATATCGATTTAATGTATGGGCTTCTTAACATGTGTGATCCTGATCCACCCCTTGATATGCCGGACTAAGAAAACGATTACCGATTACAATCCAGCATGTTTTGTTCCATGTCAAAAACTGGTTTTGATTTTGATTGTTTTTAGGGGTGGTTCAATTTGAATGTACAGATGATGTTATCCAACCCAATTTCCAACCGATCCCTTTCATCGGATTGGAATTTTATAATCGTCCTTCTCCTGACATTGGGAATCAATGGAATCATCCAGGCGAAAGCCAAACCTAACATTGTGTTGATCATGTGCGACGACATGGGCTGGTCCGATATAGGTTGCTATGGGGGAGAGGTGCGAACACCTCATCTGGATCGACTTGCCTCCGAAGGTTTGAGGTTTACTCAATTTTATAATGGTGCGAAGTGTACGACCACTCGTGCTGCACTTTTGACCGGACTGTATCCCCGCCAGAAAAAGGGGCCTTTGCTCAAGGAATCAATGGTGACACTTGGTGAGTCATTGCAGTTGGGTGGCTATCAGACTGCGATGAGTGGAAAGTGGCATCTGGGGTCAACCAAGCCCAGACGCCCTGTCGATCGCGGGTTTCAGGAATACTATGGATTAATGGATGGAGGTTGTCATTATTTCAATCCAGCAAAGCCTGATCCTGATTTCAAAAAGAACCGCATACGCGTCTTCGGTCAGAATGAGACAATTATTACAGAATTTCCAAAGGATTTTTACACAACAGATGCTTTCACTGATCACGCAGTAATCAATATTCAGAGGATGGCCAAAAGCGATGCCCCTTATTTTATGCATGTTTGCTATACGGCACCGCACTACCCACTCCATGCCCCCGAGGAAGACGTTCAAAAGTATCTGGGCAAATACAAGGAAGGATGGGGGAAATTAAGGGGCGTTCGTCACAAAAAGCTGGTCCGGTTGGGGCTCATTGACGCGGGGTGGAAGTTGCCGTCAGCGGACCCTGAAGCTGGTCACTGGGAGGATCAAAAAGACAAGGATTGGCAGGATCGAAGAATGGCGGTTTATGCCGCTATGATCGATCGAATGGACCAGGGTATTGGCCGAATATTGGATGCCATCGAGGAATCCGGAGAAAGAGACAATACCATGATTCTTTTCCTTTCTGATAACGGAGGCTGCAGTGAAACATATTCACAAGATCGCCCTGAGAACGTTCCGGGCCGCTCTGAACATTACATGACCTGTGGGCCGGGTTGGGCATCTGCTCAAAATACACCTTTTCGACGTTTTAAAAGCTGGATGCATGAAGGCGGTATTTCGACTCCGCTCATCGTTCGTTGGCCTGATGTCATTCAGCCCAATACCGTGACACATCAAGTGGGGCACATCATCGACTTCATGCCTACATTTCTTGAAGCGGCTCAGACAGACTATCCCCATGCTTTTAAAGGTAATTCCATCATCCCGTTAGAAGGCAAAAGCCTGATTCCCATCTTCATTGGTCAACAGAGGGAAGGGCACGAAATTCTATGGTGGGAATTTATTGGCAATCGCGCCGTGAGAGAAGGGGATTGGAAATTGGTCTGGGACCGCAAAATTCAAAATTGGGAGCTTTATCACATTCGCCATGACCGCACCGAAATGGTAGATCTGGCATTGCAGTATCCTGATAAGGTCAGGAAAATGGCATCTTCCTGGACCAGTTGGGCCATCAATACCGGCTCTCTCTCTGGCCGGAAATGATAGCTTTATTTCGATCATCACGAACTGGAGTGAACCAAGCATTTGTTTATTTGTTTGTTAATTTTCTCCTTTTTGGCGGAATTGCAACCACGGTAGGCGCCACCTTACCTTTGGTCATCCGCGAATTCGGCTGGAATTACCTTGCTGCAGGTTGGATTTTTGCTGGCAGTGCCGCAGGTTTTTTTGTGTCCACCTTTGTCACAGGCATATTACTGCCGAGTTTGGGGGGGCGCAACGTGATGTTGGTGGGACTTATTCTTCAAGGACTTGGAATTGGACTTTTTGGATGTTTTGACTCTCTGGCTGCGAACTTGATCATTTTCATCGTACTTGGTTTGGGGCAGGGGGCGGTGGAAGTCACAACCAATGTTTCCGTGGTCAATATTGAAGCACCAGGCAAAAGCCGCTTGATGAACCTTGTTCATTCAGCTTTCACGGTAGGAGCCATGATTGCTCCTTTCCTTGCAGGCTTTCTCGTTTGGTGGGATGTCTCATGGCGTGTTGTCTATATCGTCATGGCCTTTCTCTGCCTGTGCATGTTGGCTTGGACTTGGCAGGCTCGCTGGCTTCACGAAGCAAGCGAATCTTCCAGTGTATCCAATGAAGCTAACAAGAGAAAATTGTTTTGTGATCCTCTCCTGCTTTTATTGTCAGGAACGATATTTTTCTATGTGGGAGCCGAAATTGGGATTTCAAATTGGATCGCAGAGTATTTTGTTGAAATACATCAATCTTCAGCTTCGTTCGGTGCATTGATGGTTTCACTTCTGTGGTTCGGCGTTTTTCTGGGGAGAATTGGGATTAGCGTTGGATACCGGGGCAATCAATTGGTCAAGTTGCTGGTCATCTGTTCTCTAGCGTCTTGTTTGTTTCTTGGCTTGGCTGTCTGGAGTGTCAGCATATGGTGGTCCGGCTTATTTTTCTTTCTTACCGGGATGGGTTTCTCAATCATTTACCCCTGTGTGATGTCGATTATTGGTCTCAAGTTTAAAAAAGGCCAAAGCGCAGCAATAGGTCTCGTATCCACCAGTGGCGGTGTTGGAGTCTGCATCTTTCCCTTTGTCATGTCGGCGATTTCTGAACAATCAGGTCTGATTACCGGGTTCTTGTTTTATTGGATGCTGACAGCCTTGATGTGTGTCTGTGCCTGGCTGGTGATAATGCTTTTTAAGCGTGAGGATTAATGATTCTTGCGCAGACTTCGGTCATGCCATCCTCACCCTTGAATACGTCCGAATTTTTTCTCCAGCTCATTGAAACTCATCTCCATGAGAGTAGGTCTGCCGTGTGGACAGGTGTAAGGCATATCGCAAACCTTCAAATCATCGAGCAATTTTTCAAGTTCCGGTCCGCGCAGCATGTCGTTGGCCTTTACCGCGTGCCTACATACAGTCTTGGCAATGACGTCTTCGCCCAAACGCAGCTTATTGACATCGCCGGATTCTTTCAATGTGTCGATGACATCGAGAATGAACTGCCGCATGTTTTTTGTTTTCACAAAAGGGGGTAAGGCATCAAGGATGAAGGTCTGGTCGCCAAATTCTCTCAGTTCCACGCCCAGATTCTGAAATTTGCTTATTACTTTATGAACAAATTGAGTGTCTCTTGGGTTGAGTTCAATTGTTTCAGCCAGCAGCAATCGCTGGGAAGGTGCTTCTCCATGCTCCAATTCCTTGAGCATTTTTTCAAACAGGATTCGCTCATGAGCCGCATGCTGATCGAGCAGCACAAGGCCACGATCAGATTCCAGCAGGACATATAACTTACCCAACACGCCAATGATCCGCATGGGAACCGCCAGCAAGGGGGTCGGAGCTCCAATGTTCGATGAAATTGGGGGAGTCTCTGTTGCTGCCGAGGGTGATCGTATTTCGATGCTCGCATCCTGATGTGTGCGAGGTTCCCAATCAGATGCGGCTTGGTTATTCAGCTGAGATTTAGGTTGATTCAATGACCTGGATGGATTTTCCGGAGAACTCTTGGGGGGTATGCCATCGAAAGACGGAAGAGAAATAACGTCCGACTTGGGTGTCATGGGGCTCGACGGAGACGTCGACTCAGTGCCCTGATGAATGTCTATGCTTGGTTCAGTCGATGTTGATTCTTCGATATCACTTACCTGTTGCTCGTTGCTTCCCGGTGCCGTGGGCGAAGATCCCATGGAAAAGTGCAGCAAAGTTCGCTTTACTGCCCTCACTGCACATTGTTTCACCGCATATTCATTATGAAATCGAATCTCTTTTTTAGCCGGATGCACGTTCACGTCGACAAATGCGGGCGAAAGCTCGAAAAACAGACAGCATACTGGGAATTTACCTTTCATCAGAGAGGTATGATAAGCCTCCTTGAGAGCGAAATTCAGGGCCCTGTTTTCTATGGGACGCTGATTGACAAAAAGGTGTTGGTCCGCACGACTGGATCTCGAGACGCCTGGTGCGCCAATGAATCCCCAGATGCGAACAGGATGTTCTTCGAAATATTCCTTTTCCTCGTCACGCACTTTCGTCTGGATGGCATCTGTGAATTCCGCAGGCAGGAGGCGAACTTCATCTGCATACAGAAATGTCAAACGTTCCTTGAGAGCATGCATTCTTGATTCCATGGTATCTTCCATGGCAATGGGATTGAGTTGCCATACGGTGCGTTTGTCTTGAATGAACTTGAATCCAATTTGCGGGTGCGCCAGCATTGCGAGAGTCAAGTAATGTTGAATGTGGCTTTTTTCTGTTTCTTTTGTTCTTAGAAATTTGCGTCGTGCTGGCATGTTGAAGAACAACTGCCTGACTTCAATGCACGTTCCCACGGGGCTTGACGCAGCTTCAACATGAACCATTTTACCTCCCTGAACTACAATACGCGTCGCCTCACCATTTTCATTTTCACGTTCTCTGGTGGTCAGGGTAAATCGACTGACACTGGCAATGCTGGGCAGGGCTTCACCTCGGAAACCCATGGTTTGTATTTCTGTCAGGTCGTTAGCCTCTCTGATCTTACTGGTGGCATGTCGCTCAAGACACATGAGAGCATCATCGCGCTGCATGCCTGCTCCATCATCGGTAATGCGAATAAGACTGCGTCCTCCTGCATCGATCTCCACCGTGATGCGCTTGGCTTGAGCGTCGATGGCGTTTTCAACCAGTTCCTTGACAACACTGGCAGGCCTTTCAACCACCTCGCCGGCAGCGATCTGATTGGCAACATGGTCAGGCAGCATTCGAATGCGATTCATGCCACCACTCTAAATACCACGAGCCGCGGTGGGCAATCACCCTTTTGCATGGAATTGAGAGGGCGCTTATTCCAACTGTCTTTCTCTATTGTATGAAAAACCACAACAGGTATCTTCAGTGGAAGGTTCATGAGGGGCTTGTGCTAGATTATGGATGATAAAATTTTAAAATTGTTAGGACGTCGTGACTATGTTCCGGCCAACATTCCCGAGCTTTTACGCGGGCTTCGCCTGCGCGCCAATCAACAACAACAATTGCAGAAGGAACTGCGCATTCTGGAACGCTCCGGGCAGGTTGCAAGAATCAAGGGGAATCGCTATATCTTACCTGCGGAAGCTGATTTGATCTCCGGGCGCATTCAGATTACGCGTCAGGGCAGAGGTTTTCTCACGCCGGATGACCCCAGTGTAAGTGAGATTTCCATCCCTGCCAACGGTACCTCCACCGCCATGCATGAAGATCTTGTATTGGTACGGCGTGATATTCGCGTCAAGCACGGCAGCATTTCCCGCGAAGCTCCCTGCACTGGGACTGTGGTGCGTGTTTTGGAACGACGGCGCAAGAATATTGTTGGTACGCTGAAACGCGGCAAGCAGTTCCTTTATGTCATTCCCGACGACACCAGGATGCCTCAGGATATCTATGTGCCGTCTCCCAAAGATGTGGGACGTTCGGCCAGGGAAGGGGACAAGGTCGTGGTTGAATTGTTACACTGGGAATCCCGGCATACCAATCCCGAAGGTCAAATCACAGAGGTGCTTGGACCACCTACAGCCGAAGGTGTGGATATGCTGGGTGTGCTGCGACAATATGAACTCCCATTAAAATTTCCCCGCAAGGTCCTTCAGGAAGTGCGGCATTTCGGTAATGAAGTTGCCCCTTCAGAGTTTGCGGATCGTGTGGATTGCAGGAAACATCAGGTCATCACGATAGATCCTCATGATGCCCGCGATTTCGATGATGCTTTCTTTCTTAAAAAAATAGAAACCGGCTGGAAACTGTGGGTCCACATCGCTGATGTATCGTATTATGTGAAACCTGGCTCTGCCTTGGATGTTGAAGCTCGAAAACGTGGGAATTCAACCTATCTGGTTGATCGCGTGATTCCCATGCTACCAGAGGCTCTGAGCAATGAACTCTGTTCACTCAAACCTGAGGTTGATCGTTTAACGAAATGTGTTGAGTTTCAGCTCAATCAGCAAGGTCACGTGAAGCGTTTCACGTGTTATGCTGCCATCATTCATTCCAAAAGACGATACGCTTATGAACAAGCACTGTCTATCATTCGGGCCAAGCCAAAGGATTCCATTGAACGAATGCTGCATGATGCGCACAAGCTGGCCCAAAAAGTGCGGCAGCGGCGCTTCAAGGCAGGTGCCTTGGAGTTGGATTTCCCAGAGACAAAGATCCGACTGAATGACAAGGGGTTCGTGCAGGATATTGAGCTCAGCAGGAGTGATGAGTCACATCAATTGATTGAGGAATTCATGCTTCTGGCGAACGAGGCTGTTGCGTTGCGATCCAGTAAGCTAAGACGGACAACCATTCATCGTGTTCATGAAAAACCGGACCCAATACGTCTGCAGGAATATCGTGAGAATGTGCTGGCACACGACGTTCCTTGCGGCAATCTGACGAAACCGGTAGAGGTTCAGAAACTCCTGAAACGGCTGGGTAAATTGAGCATTGGTCCTGCCTTGAAGATCGGATTCCTGAAATCATTGATGCGGGCCTGTTACTCCGTGGAGTCGTTGGGGCATTACGGACTGGCCAAATCCAACTACACTCATTTCACCTCTCCAATTCGGCGTTATGCGGATCTGGTGGTGCATCGGACTTTATTCGACTATTCCAAGACTCCTCTCACAGCCCTGAAGCAAACTGCTGAGCACCTTTCGGTCACAGAGCGCAATTCTTCGGATGCAGAGCGCGATAGTAAAAATGTGAAACTTTTCGCTTACCTGACTTCCCAGCTCACGTCGGGTAAACTGGTGCATTATGATGCGATGGTTACCGAGATTCGTAATTTCGGTTTTTTTGTGGAAGTTCCAAATCTTGGGATGTCTGGTCTTGTGCCGCTCTCGATCCTTGATGATGATTTTTATGAAATAGATCAGCGAGGGACCCAGATTACCGGGCGCCGTAACCGAAGGACCATAAGGCTTGGGCAGGATATCAAGGTTGTGATTGCCAAAGTGGATCCATTCAAAAAACAGGTGGATTTCCGACTGCTTCAATCCGGTAAAAAGAGTTCAGGAAAAAGGAGATTGTCTGGCAATCACCCCAAAAAGGTGAAAAAGAAATCTAGCTCCCAAAATCGTAGACGAACCGTTCCAAATAAAAAAACTGCAGCAAAGAGGAAAAATAAAAGCCGTAGGACATCAAATTAATGTGGCTAGGGGAGTAAATACATTTTTTTGAATGAGTGTGTTTTTGAGATTCCAACAATGGTTGGTCTGCGAAGATTTAATACCACATATATGCAAGTAATTTTATCATGAAATCCTTTAAAGCCTCAGTAAACTCGATTGCCAGTTCATGGCCTGCTCGGTCGGCCTTGCGTCACTTATTAGCCATTCTCCTGTACTCGATCTGCCCTGTGGGTAAACTTTACGCCCAGCAGGTCCTTGCCCAATCCAAACTGGACACTCAAGTCATCTTGGGTGTTGAAGATCCCATCACTCTGTCATTGGATAATTTACCACCATTCCTTGAAGCAGACAGTAATTTAGGTTTGCTGCGGCACTCTTCTGTTCAAGGACAAGTCCTGCATGTCGCTCCCTCGGATGTCAGAGGGCTTTTCGAAACGCGAGCTGTGAGGACTCCCAAAGGGGATTTAATGGTGATGTTTCCGGTGGGAAATCACTACGCAGCTGGTGCAGGGAAAGTCAATAGCATGATCATGTATCGCTCTCAAGATGATGGTAAATCATGGGAAGGTCCAGCTGTTGCTTTTGATATTGAATACAGTCAGCATGGGTTCATTCCTCTCATTCCCAAAGGGAGTAAACGCATATACGCATTCGGGACACAGCCTATCCCGAGTCAATACAGCCGAGAAAAAGGAAAGTTTGAAAATGCACCGATTGGTTTTCGGTGGTCTGATGATGATGGTTATACCTGGAGTCGGGCTTCACTCATTCAACCTGTGAATGATCCGGGTTTTCTTGGGATGTCTGTGACTCGCATGTGTGAAACTGCCAATGGCACTTGGTTGCTGGGATCCCATGCTGCTGACTGGTCGAAAAAACCATTGGAGACGCAGCAATATATCCTGCGGAGTGAGGATCAGGGCAAAACCTGGCATCTCCTGCCAGGGGCTCGCAAAGTGGGATGGTCTGTACCGGAGTATAACCGTATGGACGAAGGGCGCCCCATCTGGCTGCAGGGCAGTGAAGTGTTTTTCATGGCTCGCACACCCGCTGGACAGATCTGGACATCGCGAAGTCATGATGATGGGCAATCATGGTCTGATCCGAAACCTTCCTCATTGGTCCATCCCGATGCACCTCCCATGGTATTTCATTCAAGTGATCGAAAAACGCTCATCAACTTTTTTCACAATCGCCACACAGGAACCCAATACACGGGATTGTCCGGAACGATGGACGGGATGAAAGACCGATCTGAGATTTGGGTGACCCTCTCAAGCGATGGTGGTCGAAATTGGTCAGAACCACGTTTTCTCTTCGCTAATGCTACCCAAATGAACCCAGAAAAAAATGGATGGTTCAATCATCAGGTGTCTTACCTCGATGCAATCATAGACAAAGGAACGATTCATGTTTTTTGTCCACATCTTTGGAACCGAGCAGTCTACCTGACCTTGCAAGAGTCTGATCTTCAAAAATTACCAACCAAAGAAATGCTGCAAAACACTTTGCAACGGTGAGTTTTTTTGGGAATCGATAAGTTGCAATCACATGGGGCAGCCGACGGGGCATGAGTTTTGTAAAAACGGCTTCATTCAGGCTTGATCGACTCTCATTATATTTGCAGTATAATCCCATGAACCCAGACTCCACTCAGAAACATAATGGCCTGATCATTCGGGTCTTTCATTCCTTCTGCTGGGTGAACGTTTTTGTTTCATTTACATGTTTTGGAGAATCGAAGGAATGGCCTTTTTATCCGCCTCAAGCCGTTGAGCCGCCTCAGGTTCAATCCAGTGATCGAGTTCAAAATGGCGTTGATGCATTTCTTCTTGCCAAACTCGAAGATCAGGAACTGAGTTATTCGCCCAAAGCCTCCAGAGAGACACTGATTCGCAGGCTCTATTTTGATTTGATAGGATTGCCCCCTTCGCCAGATAAAATAGAATCTTTTGTAAATAATGGCGATCCCGATGCCTACAAGGCCCTGGTTGACTCGCTCCTTGATGACCCTCGTCATGGTGAGCGTTGGGCCAAGTTCTGGCTTGATCTAGCTCGTTACGCCGACACTGCAGGCTACGAGGGAGATCCTGATTTGCCTCACGCCTGGCGATACCGTGACTATGTGATCGACTCTATCAACCGAGATAAACCCTACGATCAATTCATCAAGGAGCAAATCGCAGGCGATGAGTTCAATGCTGTCATGGGGGCAGGTGAGCTTCCTCAACCCAAGCCCGAACATATGGTCGCCATGACTTTTTTGCGGCTTGCTCCTTTTACCGAACCTCGTGGAGATGAGACTCGCCACGAAATGCTCAGCGAGATGACTTCCACTGTAGGATCCGTTTTTCTGGGGCTGACAGTGGGGTGTGCGAAATGTCATGATCATAAATACGACAGGATTCCTACCAGAGACTTCTATCGAATGAAGGCTTTTTTCAATACGGTTCAGTTGATGCCCCCTGAGCGCGGAGATGCCTTTCAGATCGGTGGATCACTTCCAGCAGCCTTTTATCGGAAAGGTGAGCACGATTGGGCAGAGGCCAAGCGTAAAGAGATTCGATCCGACACGGAGAGATTTGAAGCTCTCAAGACGCGCCTTGAACTGCGTGCTTCAGCTCAAAACGATCAAGATGAGAATGTATCAGAGGCTTCCGACGATGAGTTTGATTTAGAATCCTGGATCCTTTCTCCGACCAACAGGACCATTACCAAGGAAGAGCGCCTTCAATATGTCAGGCTGAAACACAAAAAAGATTTTGCCGGCCAACAACTCAAGCGTTTGACTCCACAGGCCATGTCCCTGCGGCATTCTTTTGGCCCTCCTTACGAACCCGGGGTACCTGTTTCTCGAGTGATGATACGTGGTGAATATGATAATCCAGGCGAAGTCGTTCTGGCTGGGTTTCCTTCTTGTATCACCGGACATCAGAAGCCTGCAGAGATTCGTTTGGATCCTTTTAAACGCTGGCCAACTCGAAGTCGAAGGATGACTCTGGCTAACTGGATTGCCTCCGACAAAAATCCCATGACTGCGCGTGTGATCGTGAATCGCCTGTGGATGCATCATTTTGGAAGGGGGTTGGTCGAAACACCCAGTGATTTCGGTGCCCTGAGTGGTGGGGTTTCACACCAGAGATTACTGGACTGGCTTGCCCTTGAATTGGTGAAGGAGAACTGGAGCTTGAAAGCGATTCACCGTCTCATTGTGCACTCATCCGCCTATCAACAAAGCTCAACACAATTTACCTCACGATGTCTGGAACTGGATCCGGATAACCGCCTCCTTGGGCGGTTTTCGCGTCGTCGATTGGAAGCCGAAGCCATTCGGGATTCCATTCTTCACGTGAGTGGAAGACTCAACCCGGAGATGTATGGGCTACCTATATTTCCTGCCTTGCCTGACGGGATAGAGGACAGTGTCAAGTATTCCAGGAGTAAATGGGCAACGACCTACGGGGCTGAAAGTCGCAAGCGAAGTATTTACATTTATCAGCAACGCACCCTTACCATGCCATTCATGCAGAATTTTGACAGCCTGGTGTGTGAAGACACGGTGCCCAAACGCCAACTGTCTGTTACACCATTGCAGGCACTGGCAATGTATAACGGAATCCTGATCAACGAGGAGTCAGAACATTTTGCCAGAAGGATCGCAAAGGAGGGCAAATCTGATCCAGAGGCCCGTGTTGTCATGGCTTATCAGTTGGCGCTCGGTCGTCTACCTGATGATCAGGAACTTGGCTTGCTCAGCGAATTCGCCAATTCGATAGAGGGGCTCACACGCATGACCCGAATTTTATTCAACACAAGCGAATTCATTTATGTCGATTAACGTCCATCCCTCTCTCATTCCAAGGAGACAATTTTTAACAAACGCATGGAATGGCATAGGAGCATTCGGTTTGGCAGGTTTGCTCGGTGAAGATCTTCTGGCTGGCCCGGTGACCTCCGGCAACGGGCCGCTTACGCCCCAGAAGCCACATTTTCCTCGCAAAGCAAAGCATTGTATCTTTTTGTTCATGCAGGGGGGCGTTTCCCAAATGGATGCTTTTGAAAATAAGCCCTTGTTGCGAGAGTTGCATGGGAAACCTATTTCAGGAAATACTTCAGTCAAAGGCGAATTACAGGGGCGACTTTCATTTCCACACGTGTGTGTAGGCAGTCCATTTGATTTCAAGCAATATGGGGATTCTGCCAGATGGATGTCCGAACTCTTCCCGAATATGGCACGTCGTGTGGATGACATGGCTTTCGTTCATGGTATCAAGACAGATAACCAGAATCACGGTCCCTCGACCTATCACGTGAACACCGGAAGCCAATTTCCCGGCAGTCCCTCAGTTGGATCCTGGATTCAATATGGACTCGGAACGCTCAACCAGAACATGCCAGGGTATATCGTTATTCAAGATCCCAGAGGTGCTCCCTGCAATGGTGCTGCGGTCTGGGCCAACGGCTACTTGCCAGCGGTGCATCAGGGAACTTTGTTGCGTGATCATGGAAACCCAATCCTTAACCTTCATTCGCCTGCAAATCTGAGCACTTCCCAACAGCGAGAAGAGTTTGATCTTATTCGGGAACTCAACCAAGGCCACCTGACTCATCGCCCATGGGACTCGGAGCTTGAGTCTCGTATTGCCGCTTATGAGTTGGCGTTCCGCATGCAAACGGCTGCTCCTGAGGCCGTTGATTTGTCGGGTGAACCAGAATCGATCCGCAAACTTTACGGCCTTGATAAAGAGCATACCCGGGGGTTCGGTAGGCAATGTCTGCTGGCAAGACGCATGGTGGAGCGTGGAGTACGCTACTCGCTATTGATCCACGGTGTTCAGATTGGTTCTCATAGCTGGGATGATCATGGTAATGTGGAAGGCGGGATGAGGAAACACAGTCGAGAGGTTGATCAGCCGGTCGCGGCTTTGCTTGAAGATCTGGACAACCGAGGCTTACTGGAGGAGACGCTGGTCGTCTGGGCATCAGAGATGGGAAGAACGCCGTTTGTCAACAGTCTCGAAATGCCCAAGAATCCAGGACGGGAGCATAATTCCTATGGGCTTTGCATGTGGATGGCTGGAGGAGATGTCAAAAGAGGCGCCACTGTCGGGGAAACTGATGCATTCAGTCTGCGTGCTGTTGGAAAGCCCATTCACATCCGCGACGTGCACGCGACCATTTTAGATTTAATGGGTTTGCATGACGAGGACCTTACCTTCCGTCATGCCGGTAGAATCCGCAAGCTCACCGATATTGGTGGCCATGTGCTGCATGATGTGATCGGCTGAGCACCATCGGAACTCATGTGCTTCTTTCAGAAGCCTCATGCCAGTATTTTGTGAGCCACGTAGCCTGACACATCTGTGAGGCGAAACTCTCTGCCCAGATGGTTGTAAGTAAGTCGTTCGTGATCCAGTCCCATAAGATGAAGCAAGGTTGCATGTAGGTCGTGGATAGTGCATCGGTCCTGCACCGCGTGATACCCAAAATCATCCGTTGCTCCATATCGCATGCCACCCTTGACACCGCCCCCGGCCATCCACATGGAAAATCCGTCTGGATGATGATCACGGCCTACAGGTCCATCGCCTGCCTGAACCGATGGGGTTCGGCCAAACTCTCCCCCCCATAGCACAAGAGTATCATTCAGCATCCCACGTGCTTTTAGATCCATGATTAAACCAGTGATAGGTTTGTCAATTTGTCTTACATTGACGGAGTGCCCCTTCTCCAGGTGCGAATGCTGATCCCACTGTTCGTTATTAAAGGGAAGACTATGTGCATGGCTTACTTGGATAAAGCGCACCCCTCGCTCAGCGAGACGCCGCGCAAGGAGGCATTGATGACCGAAATTTTCCGTCTCCGGCTCATTCAACCCATAGAGCTTTCGAGTTGATTGGGATTCGCCACTGATGTCCGTCGCCTCTTTGGCTTCGGTTTGCATGCGGAATGCCAGCTCGAAGGATTTGAGCCGTGTCTCAAGTTCTCTTTTTCCCTCCAATTGCATTGTTTTTTGAGTCTGAAGCTGATTCAACAATCTTAACTGGAGCTCTTGAACGGACCGATCCTTTGGGGAATTCGCCTCGACGTAATGAAAGCGGGCGTTTTTTGCCAGAGTATTGGGATAACCTTGTGTTCCAAGAGCCACTCCTTGATGCTCCCCGGGAAGAAAGGCTGCTCCAAAATTATCCACCCCCCCATGCAGGGAAGTAGGGCAAATAGTCACAAAGGAGGGGAGATTTCGGTTTTCAGTACCTAATCCATAACTCACCCAGGAACCCAGGCTGGGCCTCAACAGCGATTCATTTCCCGTGTGCAACTTCATGCATGCGCCTCCATGGGCGACATTGGTCTCACAAAGTGAGTTGAGCATGCAGATGTCATCAGCCACCTTGGGAAGATGCTGCCAAAGCTCCGACATCCAATGGCCACATTGCCCCACTTTCCGAAAGGACCAGGGCGATTGCATGAGATTGCCACGCTTTGCAAATTGCACTTTGCGCTCAGGAAATGGCAGTGCTTGACCGTTATACTTCTCCAGAGTTGGTTTGTAATCGAAAAGATCCACATGGGAAGGCCCCCCATGCATGAAAAGGAAAATGACTCTTTTGGCCCGCGGAGGGAAATGCCAGGGAGCGGTGCCAGCCTGTACCTTCGATTCATGGAATAGCATGGCATTGAGCGCCAGACCTCCAAAACCAACGCACAAGCGATCCAGGGCTTCTCTGCGTGAGAGGGATGACAATTGAAACGGGCTATTGGACATAAATAAAGTCGTTGGAAATCATCAATACATGGCAGAGCGTTTCCCAGGCTTGTGCTTCCTCCAGAAGCTCGGAAGTTTTGCTCACCAGCTCGAGGCATGCCGTCATTTCTTCCTCAGAGGGATGTCGGCTGAAAAGGATACGGTATAGTTCATCCAATCTACTTGTATTTGCTTTGCTTGAATGAAGCACGCGGCGGTTTGTCTGTTTGGCCATCTGTTTGACGAACGGGCTATTGAACATCATCAGAGCTTGAGTAGGCACAGTTGTAAGGGAACGTTTACCGATGGGAGCTGTGGCATTGGGGAAATCGAGCAGCGCAAGCAACTCGTAGATATGAGAGCGTACGACCGGAAGGTACACCGTTCTGTGTGGGAAAGATTCATAGGCAATCCTGTTCTTGTCCAGATCTTCTGATGATGGATCCTGTGC
>JBDQII010000057.1:0-16520 GCA_040264395.1 Verrucomicrobiota bacterium | reverse complement strand
GCCACTTGCCCAAGCATCAGTGCTGCGTTCATCGAGTGGTCCAAACGCGTATGGCCAGCAATGCTCTCGCTCATCAGTCGTCCACAATCCAACATGATGGCAATCTGCTGCCCGCGTTCCACTTGAAGTTGCCGGACGATGAGTTTCTGTCTTCGAGCCGATGCTTTCCAGTCCACATGTCGAGAATCATCTCCTATCGCATATGAGCGCAGGCTTTCGAATTCATGTCCTTCGCCTCGTTTTTTTCGAGGTCGCCTGACGTGCCAGTCCTTCAAAAGCATCCTGGCATTGAGACGTTCTGCTGCGATCAGTTTGAAGTCCGGATATACTTTAACATCTTCGGCGAGGTCCCACTGGGATTCCCTCCAGAACCAGCCTCCGGGAGCGGCGATTCTCCCTACAAAATTTCCATATGCTTGCCTGCCCCTTCGGGTCGGACTAACCAGGTAAGTAAGGATGGTTTTCTGAGATCCCTTCAATCGAATGGCATGGAATTTTTCTTCCAGAAGAAAGGTATCAGGGATTTCATCACGAAACTGCAATATCATGGGGTATTTGCTGCGATTTTCTATGCTGAGTTGGATTTTCGCAGAGCGTCCAATGAGAAAACGTGCCGGTAGAGTTCGGTTTACAATGATCGACTGTACATTTGGAATTTGCTGTAGTTTTCGAATCGTGAACATGAACCATCCAGTCCAAAACAAAATGCCCAGTAATAGCGCGGATTGACCGAGCATTGATACCGGTAACCAACATAAGCCGCCAAACCCCATCGATATTAGACTTGGCTTGCCCGGGATTAAATTGAATTTCAAGCGCGCCATTTATCGCGGTATTGGAACCCGTTGCAGTAATTCTTCAATACAGGTGTCGGGACTCAATCCTTCCACTTCCGCTTCGGGAGTCAGTCGTATACGGTGTCTTAAAACCGGATAAGCCAGCATCTGAATTTCGTCTGGGGTGACATAATCTTTTGCTCTGAGAGCAGCCAAGGCCTTGGCTGCTTCCATTAACATCACAGTGGCCCGTGGACTTGCACCAAGTGATAAGTTTTGCAGTGATCGGGATTGACGTATAATGTCGACAATATATTGCACCAATGGGGGCTCTACTCGTAAAGCCCTTGCTCTTGAACGTACGGCGGCCAACTCTTTCTGACTGATGACAACCTGAATCTGTGTCTCAACTTTTTTTGCGTTGTCACCCAACGAGTGCATGCGGTGAAGCATTTCTAGCTCAGCATCTGCCGAGGGATATGGAACACGGAGCTTCATGAGAAAACGATCCAGCTGAGCTTCAGGCAAGGGGTAGGTTCCTTCGTAATCTACCGGGTTTTGCGTGGCGACGACCGTGAAAAGTTCAGGTAAATCATGTCGTATTCCATCGACGCTAACCTGGCTTTCTTGCATGGCTTCAAGGAGCGCGGCTTGAGTTTTGGCGGGAGCACGATTGATTTCATCTGCCAAAATGATATCTCCGAAAATGGGGCCTTCGCGAAACTGAAAACGGTTTTCCTTCTGATCAAAGATATTTACTCCGGTGATATCGTTGGGCATTAGATCCGGAGTAAACTGAATGCGCGAGTATTGACAATCAGTCGCCGAGGCCAGGCATTTCACAAGTAGTGTTTTGGCAACACCTGGTACACCCTCCAACAGGGCATGTCCTCCAGCAATCAAACAGGTGAGTAGTCCTTGAATAGCGGATTCCTGCCCGCTCACGACAGTCTGCATTTGTTGTTGTATCTGATCAGCCAATGCACGGTCTGATGATGAATCTGAATTGTGTTTTTCTTCTGGTTCAATGTTCATGTCGATAAAATTGCTTAATGGTGGCTGCCGTTTGACCGAGTCGTATCAGGTCACCTTCATCGGCAGAGGCCGATTGTTCCAATTTGGTTAATTGATCAATAAAGTGATTCCAATGCTTGCCGTTTTCTTTTTTTTGATTTTGGTCTGCCTGCAATTTGACCCAGTCTCGCCACGGGATTTTCAAAGCACCTCTTGTTAGATCCAAGGCCAACGTCTGTGCGATCCACTGGGCTGACAAACGCTTAGGCTTAGCGCGTGCCAATAGAGAGCTTCTGGCCTCCAGAAGCCTGAGTGCTTCTCTTGTGCTGCTGGCTGGGGTTTCGTAGATTCTACCCAGTCGACGTTGATTTATGAACATGAAAAGCCCACCGGACAGCATTGCCTGCAAAGTGAACCAACCCCACGGAGTCTGCATGAATTCAATCGTCAATGAGGCCAATCCCCTGCGCTCGGCAAATCCATGATGATATTCATCAAAGGCCACATTGCCTTTACCCCATGATAAACACATACGTGTCCACCAAACGGCATTGTCAGCTTGCATCATGGCTTGGTTAGAAATGACCGAATCAGAGCCAATCACAAGAATACGACCTTGTCCTTTGGGAATATTTAACCCTCTTGGTTCATTTTGTTCGTTAATCACCAAGGCCTCAAAGTCGCCTTCCCAATGAGGTGTCTCTTTTGTGGATATGTTGTATGCTGGAAAGTTATCGGCGAGTGTCAGCCATGTGTCATTTTGCCATTGATCATCACGCTCAACGCGCAGCTGAATCCCTAAACGTTTCAATAAGCCATCTTCTTCCTGCTTCTCACGCTGGCTTTCCGTTTCTCCTTGAAAGGTGTGTCGACGTTTCTGGCTCAATTCCTGACCTTGTCCTTTCAGGTGTTTATCAGAGATAGCCCAATCGTTTTCCAGCGCGAGTATAAGTTGTCCTCCATCTTCTACCCATCGCATCAGCGCTTGTGTTTCGTAGGGACCAAGAGGATGCACGGGAGATGCAATAATGAGGGTGTCGATGACCGAGGTCAGTTCCTGATGTCCATCGAGTACAGCAAAAGGTTTGCGCCACTGAATAACGGAAGTGGCATGCTGACGCAAGATCATCCACAAACCTTTTACGCCGGTTTTATCGGAGTAATAAGAGCTTGGTCGATCAAATAGATCATGATTTACGGATGGGGAAAGAGAAGCTAATAATCCCATCAGGAGCGCAAAACATGACAGCGCCGAAAAGACGATAAATCTATTTTTTCGTTCAGTATTCATGATGATTCCTGCATACGATCCATCAATTCGTCCAGAAGAGACCTGATTTCTTCCGTATCACAAGAACCGTTTCCGTAGACCACTGCTTCATATTTACGGGTAAACCGATTCAATAAATCAAACCTCGCATCTTGTGGGCCTAGTTCGATCAGGTAAGCCGTGTTTGTTTTGTGTCCTTCAAAATGGATGCTCCCTGCCTCATCTAACCAACCAAGCAGCACTCGATGTCCAATCCAGATTGCCTCGTGTGATTGGCCAGACGCCAAAGCAGACTTCGCCTTGTCGAACCCTTGCCGCCAGCTGGTAGCCTTACCTTCCAGCACTTCCAATGACCTGTCAGCTTTGTAAGTATGGCGTGTTTCTGTTGCCCCTCCCAGACTGTCGCCGAAAGCAGAATATACGATGTGTGCTATGAGCAGGATCAGAATGATCATCAGTCCTGCGATCAATAACCAAGTGTAAGCAGGGTGAGCAGCCGTCCAATCCTGAAAGGAATTCAGCAAGTCTCCCATTTTATTCAGCCACTTTTGAAAAAGGTAGGCAGTTTCCTCTTGCCGAAATTCGCTTGTCTCAAAAATTTCCTTAGCACTCTTACGAATGGAGTCGTCGCTGATCACTGTGTGAGCCTGGGTCATGTTACCGCGGGGGAACAGCCTGTCAGAATATAAATCACCGTGAAAATCAAAAATCCTCACCCTGTTGAATCTGGTTACCTTGCTCTGCAGATGCATTGCCTGAGTCTGCATGCATGGCTACTTGTAATAATTTCAGATCAAACCCTTCCTTACGGATACGGAAGTCGTAGTAGAGAAGCGTGGCTGCGATGACTCCCAACGGCATCAAAAAAATGGTAACTCCTTGAGTGGCAATGCTGTTGGTCATTGTTCCGATAGTTGTATTCATACCAAGAGTCACGTCTACAGCAAAATAAATGGAGGCAGTTACCACAAGACTCAGCAGCCAGATCGTGATCAAAATGGCAAACACACTCCAGCGCCTGCCTTTGGCCAGTTCTCGGCTTCGACGCATACCGTCCTTAGCCTTACATCCCTCAATGATGACAGCAGGCATAGCAGCTACATAGGAGCAAGCCCAGACGATGCCTGGAATGATAAATAATAGGAGGCCGATTATCAGTCGCAAACCAACGGAAACAGATACGTTGAACAAAGTGCCAAGTCGACTCCAACCAAATCCAATGGCCTGTCCAATGCTTACTTCGCGATTGAGATAGCACTCACTGATAGCATAAGTCGAGGCCCCCTGCGCCCAAGGGAAAATGACAAAGCCCTGCAACGATATTAAAAGGAGGTATAAGAGGCCAGCTAAACCAACGATGGGTATATTCTCTAATCGAACAGCTGCCTGCATGATATATTGTGTAACAATTGCGGCTGCTGCCAATGGCAGTGTCAGTACGGCTGATATCCCCAGAAGCAAGCTCCAATGACGCGAATAGAGTTTGAGGCTGCGATCCAGTATACGTCCAGCAGACAGGGGTTCCATTTTCTCGATGGTTTGCATGATATTTCTTTCCTTACAGAGGTGATTCAGGATTAGAATAAGATCTAACACCTTACAAAATGCGGCGTCTCTTACAATAGTTTCCTATCTTTGTAATTCACCCTGTGGATGCATTGCTTACTAAAGATATCTTGGAATACAAATGATTGATAACTTGTCGTAATGTTCACTGTAAAAAGAGTAAAAAACGATCCTGTAGAGGCTGTTTCTTGAGGAGTGTGTGCTTCAAAAATTTTCTTCTATCATCAGCGACCTCTGGATAAAAAATAACTGAACTCCAAAACATCATTCAGTTCATGTTTTTTCCAGGTAAAGCAGGAAAATGGCAGCAAATCTTATCGCCATGCATGTTTAGGATACTTGCGTTGTAACTCCTTTTTAACGCTCGGATAATGGTCGCGCCAGAAGCTTTCCAAATCCTGAGTGATCTGAACGGGCCGCATATTAGGTGCCAGGATGTGTGCCGCCACAGCTACTTTCTGAAGGGCGACTTTCGGTAATTGTTTCACCTCATATAATTCCTGAATACGAAGCGCGATACAGGGAGCTGACTCTTTGGAATAGACGACTTTGGGTGTTTTTCCATTGGATAGCGTGATACGTTCTGGAGCGTGTTTGTCTACGATTTCTCGTTGAGCTGCATTCAACCACTGTTTCAGTGCAGGTAAAACCGGGCGCTCCTTGATTTCCTTGTAGCTGAAAGCACCCATGCAGATGGATTCGATCAGATGCCTTCTAGCATCCTCATCAATGGCAGGTAACTCAAATTCAGGGCACCACTCAGCAAGTAAATTCAATCGCAGAATCCATTGTTCTACCTTCGCGTCCCAATGCTTCAGCCCAATTTCTTCGTCGGTGATTTTTTCTGCAAGTAATCGAGCAGCCGGTTCCTCGGGTGGGGGATCAACACGCTTGGCTGTCAACATGAGCCCCCGAAAGGTTTCCTGGCTGGCAGCATAAACACGGCGAGATGATGGATCCCAAACCACAGCAATTGAGGTATCGAAATCATCTGGATAATAATCCTTCAACCAAGCTTCTTCGATTTCAGTGGCCAACGAAAGAATGGTTTGAACCTCTCCTTCCCGGTTGCCTATTTCACGGATTTCAGCGGCCACAAACATGTTGGCGTGATGCACGACGCTCTCACGTGCCAGCACCCCTCGACGTCCATGCACCAGTTCACAGCGCAGCGTGCCTCCATCCATACGAATGGCAAGCCGATCGGAAAACCCCAGCAGGATACACTTTTGAATGACTTCATCATCCACTGTTTTGGGTGCGACATCCAATCCCTCTTTTTTTGCGATACGCAGGAAGTGTTCAAGTAAAGGTTTGACCTGCCGCGCCGACTGAGCATGTATCCCCAGCTTTTTACAGACTTGAAATTGATAATTGTTTTTGGATGCATAGCTCCAGGCTCTCATCAACATGAAGCAATCTGAAACAGATCGTTCCGATAAAAATTCCTCACGTAGTTCCCGTGTCGCTCGATCCACTTTACGGATTAAAATGTCACGTCCCTGAGTCAATGCAGCTATCAGGGCTGCTTGATACACGCAACCGAGTTTCTCAGCAGCCAGCAGCATGCGTGCATAGCGAGGGTGCAGTGGGAAAGCCAGCATCTGCTTGCCTAGTTCCGTAATATTTTCTTTGTGATCCAATCCCCCCAAATCAGTCAAAAGCTCAATGGCATCATGCAGGCGCTTGTCATCCGGGGGTTCAAGCCAGCGAAAGCCTTTCAAATCCTTTACTCCTGCGGCTTTCAAGCTCAAGATCACTTCTGATAAATCTAGGCGCTGAACTTCAGGTAGTTCCTGCACGGGGCGTTGCTCATGCTCACGTTCTGTCCACAGTCGCATGCATGTTCCGGGGCCGGTCCGGCCTGCGCGCCCCGCTCTCTGATCGGAAGATGCCTGACTGATTTTTTCGACCAGCAGAGTGTTGATACCTCTGTATGGATCATAGCGTGGAATCCGAGCAAATCCGCTGTCGATGACCAGGCGGATTCCATCAATGGTCAATGAGGTTTCAGCCACGTTAGTGGCAACGACAATCTTCGGTTGATCATAACGGGAAACCGCAGCGTCCTGATCCTTTGAAGGCAGCTCGCCATGCAATGGGAGTAAGATATATCCCCTCGATTCAGAAGTGTGGCGGAATGCCTCAAGTGTTTTTTGAATCTCGTAGCCTCCTGGCATGAAGACCAGGACATCCCCCTCTCCGCCCAAACGCACAAAGTTTGAGAAAGCTTCCGCTGCTTGATCCCAAATGGGTATGCTGTCATGCGATTCTCCCGGTAATAGATAGCGTATATCCACTGGAAAGGTTCGACCTTCTGAATTGAGCAACTGACAAGGCGCAAGATACTCGGCAAGGGATGTGGAGTCCAGGGTGGCAGACATCACCAGAATTTTTAGATCCGGACGACTTGTTTGTTGCAGATCCAACGCACGGGCAAGAGTGATGTCTCCATAAAGATGGCGCTCGTGAAATTCGTCGAAGATGAGTGTCTGAACGCCCTTGAGTTCTGGGTCCTGAATGATCTGTCTGAGCAGAATACCTTCTGTGATAAAACGAATTCTTGTGGCATCGCTGGTCACATTTTCAAATCGAATTTGATACCCGACTTCATCTCCCAATCGACATTGGCGTTCAAAAGCAACCCGTTGAGCCAACATGCGCGCTGCGAGACGGCGCGGCTGTAGGATCACAACCTGCCCATTCTCAAGGACTCCATTATCCAAAAGCATTTGGGGCACTTGTGTGGATTTACCGGAACCGGTCGGCGCCGTGATGACAAGTCTTGAATCCTGCTTGAGATGTTCAAGTAGCGAATCCTGAATTTCGTAGATAGGAAGGCGATTATCCTGAGTCATGCGGTCAAAATCTTGAATCGTTAAAATGAAAAAACCGAAGCCCAATTTGGACCTCGGCTGCATTAAAAATTGAACTCTTGGAGAGGATCAATAATCCGCGTAACGGGCTGCAAGCATGGCGGAGAATTTCGATACCTTCATTTTGCGACGTTTACGTTCACAAGGTTTCTCGAAATGCCTGTTATTGCGCACTTGTTTCAGCGTACCTTCGCGGTCGAGTTTCTTTTTCAACCTGCGGAGAGCTTTCTCTACGGATTCACCTTTTTTGATTTTTACTTCGCTCAAATCTGTTTCACATCCTCTCTATCACTACCTTTCGCGCACAAAACCTTGAGGTTTCGACCGATAAGGGCCGTTTAAAATGCGAAAAATGCCCCCTCGTGTCAATAGGTAAATACAACGATAAAGTGACAAAAGGAGATCAAAAATATTATTAGTTTGAACTGACCCCATGTGCTGGCTCCAGATAGGCTCCAATCGATTAGAGTGTTCGGATCTTGTTGATCAGGTTACTCGTGGAGCGATCGGTGATGAATGGGATAAATACAATGTGCCCTTTTGCGGATTCAATGGTCCGACGTTCGTCTGAATCGAGGGTTTCCAACGTATAATCTCCCCCTTTGACATAAATATCTGGTTGGGCTTCATTGAGGAATCGGGTGGCTCGTTTTTCGGGGAAAATACACACTGCGTCCACGCACTCAAGGGCCGCCAGTAATAAAGCACGATCCGGTTCAGGGTTGACCGGACGTCCATCGCCTTTCAGTTGTCGTATGCTTTCATCTCCATTAAGACCGACGAGCAAGAGATCACCTTGCTTACGAGCACTGTGAAGGTATCGAATGTGACCGACATGCAGGATGTCAAAACAACCATTGGTTACCACCAGTTGTTGCCCATTTTCCCGAATTGTCGAGCGCCATTCCCTGATCTTCGCGAGTGTAATGATTTTGGAGTCCAGTTTCATCATGAGAGCGGTTGAGCACTGCTGGCTTGTCGTGCTGAATTGAGGCTGCCTCGCTGGTAACCCATCAAGTCCAATGTCACATACAAGTAACCTAGTGATTTAATGGATTGGGTCAACGTTTCGCGCATGGCAGGTTGAATCATCTGATTTAACTCCGTGCTTCCAATCTCAATGCGTGCCAATGCTCCTTGAGAGAGCTCATGGTGGCGTACCCGAATGTCATGAAATCCCAGCTTTCTCAATAAGGCCTCAGCCTCTTCGATTTGGCTCAGTTTTTCAACGGTGACTTTTTCACCATACGGAATCCTGGAACTCAAACAGGCCATCTGGGGTTTGGATGCGGTAGGCAATCCCATTTTACTCGAGTAAACTCTGATTTCTGACTTGGTAAGTCCGACTTCTTTCATTGGAGCGCGGACCTGAAACTCCTTGGCCGCTTGAGCGCCTGGGCGAAAATCACCGATATCATCCGCTATCTCACCATACAAGACAGCTGCTACGCCACGTTCCATCGCCAAGGCCTCCGTTTCTTCAAAAAGAGCGTGTTTGCAAAAATAACAACGGTTGTTTGGATTGGAAAGATACTCTTCGTTTTCAAATTCCTTTGTTTGGATGATTTTCAACGGAAAGCCAAATTTTTCAGACAACGCGATGGCGTCCTTGAACTCGCTTCGAGGCAGACTGGGTGAATCGGCCATGACGGCCAACGATTGGTCTCCTAGTGTGCGATGAGCTACCAGGGCAAGAAAAGCGGAGTCAACTCCTCCCGAATAAGCTACCAGACAGGAACCCAATTGATTTAACAGGTTTTCTAATTGCTGCAGCTTATCCATCGAAAGTTGTTGCCATGAAGCAGCCCAACTGTCGAGTCCGTAAATATTGAAACCTCAGAGTGGATCTTATTAATTGGCCGAATCTAAGTTTCTTTATTTCTAAAAAAAAGCAAGAATCGATAGGGGTCCTATTATGTAAACATATGCAGATAAATGTCATGAGATAAATAAACCGGCTGATTCTAAAAGCTCAAACCAATTGGTTTCGAAAGCCTGATGATTGCTCAACCATTGATATCAGCGGGCACCATGAACTTCAGTCTTGAAGGACAAAACGCACTAAGTTTATTTTCGTTTACATACCTCAAATCTTGTTTGGAGTAGCATGCAAACATTGTTCGATTCTTAGATAGTTAATGGCACGTAATGACCCGCTCTCGCCAACGAAGAACTTTCCACATGATTTTCAATTAGTATTCCATTTGGTCTGTCTCTTGCTAAATTTCGGATGTTGCTTGAATGAGAGGTTTTCTTAAATTCGAGCAAGCAAATCATTTAAATCCAGCTTACAACATGAACAAGGCATCCGAATATTTGAAATCCTCCGGGTCCATCGAGACTTTGGAAATCGGCAATCTCGTTGACTTGGTTATCAGCGATGCCATCGAAGCAGGGTCCAGTGATATTCATATTGAACCCTGGGACGCGAGTCTTATCGTACGTATCAGATTGAATGGTGTCCTTCAGGAACTGCTGCATTTACCCATAGAGCTCATGGAAAAAGTGAGCGGTCGCCTCAAAGTCATGGCTAATCTGGTCAGCTATGAGATGGATCGGCCCCAGGAAGGACACGCGCAAACGGGAGCAGAAATGGGTGGTGTCGAATTACGCATGTCCTTTTTCCCTGTTATCCGCGGGAACCATGCAGGGGGTGTATTGCGCGGTGAAAAAATTGTCATTCGCATATTTGATCCCAATAAACGTAGTTTTAATCTGGATGAGGTGGGTTTTGAAGATGCAACGCTCAAGTCGCTCAAAAAATTATTGGCCAAACCGAGTGGTATGATCCTCCTGACCGGGCCGACAGGGTCGGGTAAAACAACAGCTATCTATGCAGCCCTGACACATTTAGTGAAAACTCATGGGTCAGCTATCAGTCTTAGTACGGTTGAAGATCCTGTGGAGTACAATCTGCCCATGATCAGTCAGGCTCAGATTCATCATGCCAAAGATTTCACGTATCCTGTGGCTCTGAGATCGCTGATGCGCCAAGATCCTCAGGTCATCATGGTAGGTGAGATTCGTGACGCGGAAACGGCTAATATTGCGGTCCAAGCAGGACTCACTGGACATCTCGTGATCAGCACCATTCACAGCGGAAGCACGGCAGGTGTGTTTGCTCGCATGATCAATATGAGCATAGAACCTTTTCTGTTGGCATCCAGTGTCATCGGGGTTCTGGGATTACGATTGATCCGCACCGTCTGTCCCTACTGCGCGCAGCCTTACCAGCCGGAGGTCTCTCTCATGAAACTTGTGCCGGAACCCCTTCGTGATGAAGCAAGTTTTCGGCATGGAGGCGGATGTGAGCACTGCGTCATGACTGGCTATAGCGGACGTACATCCGTCACTGAAATGCTCGAAGTCAACGAGAAGGTCCGCGAAGCTATCATGGACAAACTACCCACTCGCAAGCTGCAGGATATCGCAATTGAGCAAGGTATGAATACCCTTTGGAAAGCGGGAATGCATCGTGTAATCAAAGGTGAAACACCATTGGAGGAGATCATTCGATCCATTCCGACAGATCATTGATGGAGCCAATGCATGCCCTGCATCAAATGAAGGCATCAGTAGTTATGAGGTAGCATGCGATTCAATCCCGCTTTGCCCAAATCAGACATGGCATTGGCGGCATGTTGGATGGTAAATCGAATCATGCGGATCGGGAAGCAAGTTGCCTGGCGGTAAAGAGCACCCCCAAAAAAAGCATGAAAGCTCCCACAGGCAAAAGAAAAATTCCAAGGCCAGGGTCCCCGCCATATATGAAAGCGCCACCAAGAAAAAAACCTGCTGGCATCAAAACACTGGCTCCGATGAGGCAATTAGAAATCGCCCTGATGCCTTTGTTCGAACTTGGATGCAAATGAGGAATTGTCACGGCAAAGGCGATATGGACAAGAGAAAGGAGGGTTCCGTGCGCATGCGCAAGAGTCCACATCATTCTTCGTGTCGAATTGGGAACATCCAGATAGGCACCTACCTTGAAGCCATGAAGCATCTCAAGCAAAATACCCATCGATAAAAACACCAGCAACCCCCACCAACCCCATTTTAAATGTTTGAGGGTCGAAACCACTGCTGGACCTGACGTGACGGACTCAGCGCGCTTTGTCTCGGGTTTTTCGTGTTTGGCTTTCGATTTCATGGTTCAACCCTTAAAACCAAACAAAGCTCAGCAGTCAAAATCAGCAACAGACATTGAACTCTAAATTAGCGTCTGTTGACGGTGGAACCATTTACCAATCGAGTGGTGCGGTCCTGAATCCAAATGACATCTTTGTTATTGGGCGAAGGAACGTTCAAAGGAATGGTTCCGTTACGCTCTAAAGCCGGCACGGTTCTGGGGTCAATCCATTTCTTGATCTCGGCATGTCCATCAGCGAAGGAGATGCCACCTGCGCCATTGTGATAACTGGCTGGATAATCAATGATTCTGGTAGTAGCAGCATTGGGATAACCTGGCATTGAGGTCACCCAGAAACCGTCGTTGATGCTATCCTCGCGCTCATCGATGAAAACCCAGGTGCTGCTTGGACCAGGATCAACAAAATCACTGGTCTTGAGATACATGCGCCATTCCTTGCCGCCAAACCAGGTGTGCTTTCCGTCGTGACCACCTGTCCAGGAGTTCATCGACATACTTCGAACACGAGGCATCACCCGGTTGTCAGCGGTTCTGACATTGGATTTGTCAGAAGGGCATTTGAAAATTTCGGAGGATCCTCCTGTATATGAAAACAGCGGACTTTGTGCGATGACCACAGAGGGATCCCAGTTCTTGGGCTGGGATGAGTAGTCGATGATCCCTCTACCTCCAAACATCCAGCCATAGTCGTCTCCGTAAGCGTGGGTGATGTTGCTTTCGTCATCGTCAGCGTAAAACATCCAAGCCAACAGCAACTGGCGATTATTGTTCATACACTTGATACCCTGCGCTTTAGCTTTGGCTTTGCCGAGTGCTGGTAAAAGCATGCCAGCAAGAATTGCAATGATCGCGATGACCACCAAAAGTTCGATCAGTGTGAATCCACCCTTATTTACAAGATGAGGACGTTTGTTGGGGAAAAATTGTATTTTCATGGGTAATTGAACTCAATCTGCTTACTTTAGCTTCCAAAATATTGTAGAAACTGAAAATTACAAGCTCAACTTTAGGGGGGTGACTCGGATAAAAATATCCAAAGTTTAAATAGTTAAGGCTGACCCCTAGATCATTTTCTCGATCTTCCAGTATGATGTGTGTGCATACTGGCCCTTAAATATGAAAGTAATGGTCACAGGTGGCGCGGGCTATATTGGCTCAGTTTGCGTCGAGGAACTCATCAAGGCAGGACATCAGGTTGAAGTGATTGACAGCCTTGCTGAAGGCTTTCGAGAGGCCTTGGTTCCTCAAGCAAAACTCCATGTGGGCTGCTTGAGCAATCGGGACTGGGTTTTTGATAAAATGCATTCGATTCAACCCCAGGCCGTGATTCACTTTGCAGCTCTGGCAAAAGTGGGCGAATCCATGGCCTTACCTGAAAAATACTTTGCCAACAATGTAAGTGCAGGGCTCAACCTCGCTGATGCGTGTGTGGCATCGAAGGTTAAAAAAATCGTCTTCAGCTCCACTTGCGCCACCTACGGTATTCCCGATTACGTGCCTTTGAATGAGGAGCATCCTCAAAGCCCCATTAACCCATACGGCGAATCCAAATTGATGTTCGAAAAAATCCTGAGATGGTATCAGGAAATCCATGGTTTGCAGTATGTGGCATTTCGTTATTTCAATGCGGCTGGGGCGGCAGAGAACCGCGGACAAAGTCACAGAGAAATGAGCCACCTCATACCCAGCGTGCTTCAAGTAGTGCTGGGTCAGAAAAATCATTGTGACATCCTAGGTACGGATTACCCGACACCTGACGGTACTTGCATTCGTGATTACATTCACATCTTGGATTTGGCGGATGCGCATATCAAGGCCATCGAATCCGATGCAACTGGTTGTTACAATCTCGGTACTGGTAAAGGTTATTCCGTGCGTGAAGTCATCCAGGCCTGCGAAAAAATAACTGGAAAGCCCATCAAGTGTCAGGATAAGCCAAGGCGCGATGGGGACCCGCAGGAATTGGTTGCAGACCCGAGCAAGGCTCAAAATACCTTCGGCTGGAAAGCGCATCAGTCCAGTTTGGATGAGATTATTGCCTCGGCTTGGAAATGGCACAGTGAAAATCCACAAGGGTATCTCGCCACCTCGGAACCTGCCCAGACGTAGATGTCAATGGGGAAGTTACAACCCCCTCTCAACGAGAAGGTACGTTGAGTATTTCATGCAGTGAAGGCTGCCAAGACCCTAAAGGGGTTTGTTGGGAAAAGTAGGCCTGCGACTCAAACCGTTATGCAGCCATAAACGCCAAACAATCCAGAGAGCTTCCACTACTATTTTGCGAGACATCTTGGATGTGCCCTGAAATCGATCAGTGAAGATGATGGGGACTTCCTTGATCCTCAAGCCTTGGGTCCATAGTTTGTGCGTCAACTCAACCTGAAAGCTGTAACCGTTGGATCGTACTCGATCCAGATCGATGGATTCAAGGGCGCTTCGTCGAAAACACTTGAAACCACCGGTTGGATCTGTGATGGGAAGTCCCGTGATCATCTTGACGTATTGGGCTGCACAAAGGCTTAATATCAGCCTGTTCAAAGGCCAGTTGATCACTCGGATCCCATCACGATAGCGTGAACCCAAGACAAGGTCTGCATCCTTGATTGCTTCCAGGAATCTTGGAATATCGTCCGGGTTGTGAGAAAAGTCACCATCCATTTCAAAGATGAATTCATAGTCCCTGTTCAAGGCCCATTGAAATCCATCGCAATATGCACGCCCGAGCCCATTTTTTGCCTGCCGATGCAGGACATGGATGGATTCATGAGCCTGAGCGTATTTTTCAGCTATTTCCCCGGTGCCATCCGGTGAACGATCATCGACCACCAACATGTCCACCTTTGTTGGTAATTCAAGTATATGGTCCACCAAAGCCGGAAGATTTTCCCGCTCGTTATAGGTGGGTATGATGACGATGGCCTTTGATTCGTTCACGTGTTTTTTAAAGCATCATTTATTCCAGCTCCATCCAATGAAAGAACTATTTCACATTCAAACCGTTCTCCTCGTGGAGATCAGATCATCTATTAGAGAGACAAAATGGGCAGTTATTCAACAATAGATCAACAGCATTTTCCGCAAGGCAACAAAAAGGTATTCAAATCGGATCCTGATTATCGAGCATCCCATTCAAATGCTGGCCCACGGAATCCATCCAAAGGTCAGTATACTCAGCAGAAGCGTCACCACCAGAACGCTCAACAACGTCGTGTAGAAAACAGTGGCTGCCGCAAACTGGCTGTTGGCCTTGAATTCGTATGCGAGGAGTGCTGTGTTGATGGCGGCAGGGGACGCAGTCCCGAGTATCAGAATCGACGCTGTTTTGCCCTCAAACCCAAATAACCAGGTCAATAAAATCCCCACACATGGGCCGCCCACCAGGCGAATGATAAGGGATTGAGTCAAGGGTCCGCGTAGTCCCCTTACTTCAGTTTTCGATAGTTGAACTCCCAAGGTAATCAAGGCAAATCCAACCAGGCCTTCAGCCAAATATTCCAAAGGTCTCCAAAGAAACACTGCCTCCTGAACGGGAACTTCCATGCCTTTTAAAATCCAAGCAAGCGTGATCGCATAGATGGCTGGCTGACGCAGCACAGGCCCCAATGATTTTCGCCAATGCCCCGCGCCTTCTGCGATGGATGAGTGAGCAATGAATAACCCGAGTGTGAAAGTAGATACATTCATGGTCATGAGTACGAAAACTTGTACCAGTGGACCTACTGTTGGAAAAGCCAGAGTCATCAAAGGAATGCCGTAATTTCCACAATTGTAAAACATCGTGGATAGCTGAAGCGCTTTTCGAGTGGGAAGGTCATTACGAAACCATCGGGCAGTCATGCTGCTGACGAACCCCATGCATGCGATGGAAGTCAGGGTGAATAAAACGATCTTGAATCCCGTACGTCCATCCAGTTGAGCTTCCGTAACCTTGACAAAAATAAAGGCCGGCACAAACAAGTAGATGTTGAGCCGGACCAATGTCTGGAGGTCGAATTTGAACTTACGATCCAATGCCCAACCTGTCCCGAACAGCACTACGATGGGCAGGCAAACGTCCCTGAACAAAACGACCAAAGTCATCAAATGGGACGGTTGCGAGTCCATCATTTGCGCCAATCTGTGGTATCCGATTGGATCAATCGCAGATCAATCAAGACTCTGCGCTTTCTAAAGCTTCGAGACTTTTCTTCGTATGCTCAAGTTTGTTTCGCCAATCCTCCATGCGTTCGTGATGTTCCTTCACCACTTCCGCTGGGGCACGGTCAACGAATCCTTTGTTGGCAAGTTTCTTTTCGACCTTTTCAACTTCCTTGGCAATCTTTTCCAATTCCTTGGTCAAACGCACCTTCTCAGCTTCCACATCGATTAATCCTTCCAAAGGCAGGAACAAGGTGCCCAGTTTGGATGGAACAGCAGGTGTGCCTTTAGGAGCCTGATACCCTGATTCCACATCGACAGTCTCGGCATTCAGCAGAATGCGCAGCGTATCAAGTTCGTAATCAGACAGGGTGTCCGATGGTTGGAGCACATATCGAATTTTCTTCCGACTTGGAATATTGAACTCACCACGCAGGTTCCGTCCTGATCTCACCAATTCATATTTGGACTCCACAAATTCAGCGTAGCAATCATCCAGGCCGTAATGTTCCATGAAATCTTCGTCAAATGCCTTGGGCCAATTGGCAAAACTAATGGTCTGCCCTCCCTGATCCTTGGGAAGGTCCCCCTTGAAGCCCATACCGTTCCAAATCTCTTCGGTAATGAATGGCAGGAATGGGTGGAACAAGCGCAAGGTATTGGACAATACAAAATCAATCACCGCAACCGTATTTGCTTTGATCGCTTCGTGATCACTCTGTAGAGCTGCT
>JBDQII010000056.1:0-16547 GCA_040264395.1 Verrucomicrobiota bacterium | reverse complement strand
TTTTCTTCCGGGGCTGGCGCTGCTGGTGGGGGCTGAGGCGCATCATTCGGCGGTGGTGCAGGCTCCTCTTTCTCGACTTCTGGTTCCGGATCTTTCGGGATGACCCCCAGATCATCCACAAGGAAGCGCACTTCCATGTATGTCATGGTGATGTCAAACTCCCCTGCAAGTTTTACTTGGATGTCAGCGACTTTGAGTCCCTCTTCAATCCATTGCCTTACCGTCTGTTTTTGTGAATCGTCCAGTGTCATGTATGTCTACTTCCCATATTAAATCGTAAAGATTCCTTATTTCAACTTCTAATAGAAAGAATGCCCGTGGGAATCTCATGGATTTCTTTGATTTGACGACGCCAGATCGCATTGAATTTCGGTGATACTCAGGCAATTGAGAGTGAAATCGAAAAGTAGATTTCTGTGACGGGTTTCAGTTTGGCAATGCCCTTTTACACCACTAGATCTTTGATGGATGCCTGACACTCCCGGTAAGTCAATTTGACTTGGCGGATCAATCACCTCAAAATAAGAAAATGAATCTTTCGAGGCTCAAACAAATGTCCACCCTTATGCTGGCGATGAATCTCACTATTTCATGTGCTTGGGCTAATTGGTCTTGGGTGGTTCCGTCTGATTACGCATCCATATCACCGGATTTATTCCTCAAAGGAGTGAAGGAGGCTGATAGCTTCCGCCGAAATTTACTTCAGAAAAATGCGGTGGGTTTGACTAAGGCGGATGTTTTGAGTGAGGCGATTGTGCGCTTTCAAAGGTTAGCAGGTGATCACCTTTCGAAAGAAAATGGAGTAAAAGGTTATAAAATCAGAAAAAAAACGCTCTTGCGCGCATTCAAGGGAGAAAAATCAAAATTAAAACCTCATGACGTCTTCAAGGCTTTTGACGGAAAGTGGTATGGCATTTGGGATAAAATGAAGGTAGATCATCACTGGTTTCCACAAATTAACCAGGATCCTCCCAAAAAGATTCAGGCTTTCCACGATGTGTGGGTTCACGCGGTTCAATTTGCCTGGATTGGGGATGGATTTGGGTGGAATGTAGTGGCGACCGAGGAGGAGGGTTCCTCTGATTATTTCCTGCTGGGGACGGTGTATCATGTGCGGGACAAAGATCCTTCACAAATCTATCTGCATCGACCGCACGTAGGAATTTCTGCGACGAAGGATCAGCTCATTTGGATGACCGGCCGGGAAGTGTTTCTTGAAGAACGGCTGGAGCCCAAGGGGGAGTTCCCTGAAAGATATGTTATCACCGGGTTTAATTATCAAATGCAGGGCAACTTTAGATTGAGTGTCTTGGGAAACAGCTTTCAAGCCGTATACACTCGCAAGTCAGACCAGCGGTATCCCTGGAAACAGTATTGGATCAACTTGACCGCGCCCTGATGCACGGTTCGGCATGCGAGTTCAATCTTCCTGAAATGAATCATTCATTTTCTCATGCCTCTTGCTTTCGGTTGAGTTCGTCCACGGTGCTGTTCAGATTCCAGAAATCAATGATCAGGAAAATCATGCTGATCAAGATAAGAGGAGGAAACAAGACTGCCACCAAGCTGGACCCCAGAATAATCAAGCCGCTGATTTTACCAAGGTAGAGACGGTGTAAACCCAACGTTCCGAAAAATGTCAGCAACATCCAACTCATGGTGTAATTGTATCTGCCAGTTGCAAACCTGCGCTCAGCCTGACTATCCATGATGGGGATTAAAAACAAATCAATCACCCATCCAATAAGAAAAAGCCCACCTGTACATAACCAGATGGTGCCAGAAATAGGCTTTCCATAATAAAATCTGTGGGATCCGGTAAAGCCCAGAATCCACAGAAGATAGCCGACTAAAATCGAGTGCGTCTGCATAAACACACCCTATCACAGATTTTCAATTCAACATGTGTAATGTGTGTTGTGTTTTGCCACTGATACTGCGGTTGAGGGAAGTTTGGTTTGACTTACTTTTTTGTATGGAGGTGAACCCATTCCTAAAAGACGCAGACGAAGGGTGAATCTCCAATGGTCGAGAAGCCTCGGCTCGGCTAACGTCAAAGTCGAAATTTATCCCGTTTGCCCCAGAGAAAGCGCGCCATTGTTTCAAATCGCTGGACCACACGCAGGGCAAGAGACGTCTTTGTTCTACTGCTTAAGAGTCCAGAGTTCTTGATCAAGTGTGTCGTTCGAGCTTCATATTGATCCATGAAAATTCCCGATCAATATGGACCTGAAAAAGGTCTAATCACGGTAAAAGCGACGGATGCCATTGATTGTATAAAAGGGTTGCCAATCATATCGGAGTGTATGGATCCGATATGATTGAAATAGGATTCTAGGAATCTGATTGCCTTTTTGAGCACTCAGAAAGAGGATGTCTCTCATTGAGGTGCCATAGTTGAGCCTGAGCTAATATTGAACTCTGGCCATTTCAGCTTTAAAGTAGAGATACCGTAACGAACGAATTCGATGTATTATTTGGACAATAATGGAACGACACAGGTCGCCCCTGAAGTATTGGAAGCCATGCTGCCATTCTATACGCAGTATTGGGGCAACCCTTCAAGTGCCCATCGTAGTTGCCGCCCGGTCAAGGAAGCCTTGCATCAGGCAAGGGTATCCATTGCTTCATTAATCAATGCACAACCGGAGGAGATCGTTTTTACAGGTTGCGGTACTGAAAGCAATAACACCGCGATTCACAGTGCCCTATGCCGGGATCCGGGCAAAAAGCATTTGATAACCACGGCAGTGGAGCATTCTGCGAACCTCAAGTATGGTCAGTTTTTACAGAGTCATGGCTACGATGTGAGCTTCCTGCCAGTTGAGGAAGATGGATCCATTGATATTTGCATGCTACAGGATCTGATTCGTCCTGATACCGCCATGGTATCCATCATGTGGGCCAACAATGAAACGGGCGTCCTATTTCCAGTAGAAGAGGTGGCAGCCATTTGCCGGAGCAAGGAAGTAGCTTTCCATACCGATGCCATTCAGGCCGCAGGTAAAGTGGCTTTGGATGTTCAATCGGCTGAAGTTGATTATTTATCTTTATCAGCACATAAAATATATGCCCCCAAGGGGATTGGCGCTCTCTATGTCAAAAAAGGAACTCCTTACTCTTCCTACCTTTTCGGAGGAGGACAGGAATCAGGTCGCCGTGCCGGAACTGAAAACGTAGCAGGTATTGTTGGTTTCGGGCGAGCAGCACAGATGGCATCTGAAGATACTGCTCGTAGTCAACAAACAGAGACATTGAGAAATCGGATGGAAAATAGCATCCTGAGTAATATCCCGCAAACATCCCGTAATGGATGTAAATCACAACGACTACCCAATACTTCGAATATCGCGTTCGATGGAGTGGAAGGAGAAGCATTACTTCTTCGCCTGGACCGTTTGGGTATCTGCGCTTCCAGTGGATCTGCATGCACAACAGGATCTTTGAAACCATCGCATGTTCTTCTCGCGATGGGGGTGCCGGCAAGGCGTGCTTTATCCAGTTTGCGTTTCAGCCTTGGGCACTATTCTTCTGAAGAAGATGTTGATTATTTGCTGAAGCACCTGCCCGAGATCGTAAGCGAATTACGAGGGCAATCACCCAAACCTCAATCTCTGGAAGTAGTCACCTAAGTATTACAGAATTCACATCCCATGGACCCCTTACTTAAATTACTGCGTGAAAATGCGTCTTACCGTCCTGATCAATTAGCCAAAATGCTTCAGCTGGATGAGGCTGAAGTCGTTGGCCGAATCAAAGCTTACGAAGCGGATGGAACCATTGTGGGCTATCGCACAATCATTAATGAAGAAAAGATCAACATTGAACGTGTGCGCGCTGTGATCGAAGTCAAAATCACTCCCGAACGTGAGGGTGGTTTCAATCATCTGGCTTCCCGTATCGCCAAGCATACCGAAGTGCGGGCATGCTACCTGATGTCTGGTACCTATGATTTACTGGCTATTGTAGAGGGAGACTCATTGAAACAAGTGGCCTCCTTTGTTTCTGACAAGTTGTCCACCTTGCAGGGAGTGCTTTCCACGTCGACGCACTTCATGCTCAAACCTTATAAAGAGCATGGTGTGCTGCTGCATTGTGATGAATCCGATCAAAAACTTCAGGTATCCCCCTGAAGTCTCTGGATATGATGGCCGAGGCCTCTAAGTGCCAGTTGCTTACCGGTGGCTTGCGTTAAGAATGTTAATCGACATTTACCTCCTGGCGAATGTCAAATTTCTCGATGCGTTTTCGGAGAGTGGCGCGTGTGATTCCCAGTAATGAGGAAGCCTTGACTTGATTGCCCTGCATTTCCTTGAGTGCTTGTCTGACCAGTTCTCTCTCTACGGTTGGAAGCAGTTTCTGTTCAGGATTGTTGCGAGCCCACTTGAACATTGCATCGGCCAAAGGCTGAATTTCAGAGACTTCTTCGCGTTGGAACTGTTTTTCCTCGCTTATTTCTGGGGTTGCCGCCGGCATGGAAGAAGCACTTTCCACAGTGGAGTGTGCATCCATCTGGTTGCCTGAAACGATTTCATTAGGCAAATCACTGAGCAGGATAATCTCACTTTTGGTGACCACAAAGGCACGTTGGATCACATTTTCAAGCTCACGAACATTCCCAGGCCATTCGTAATTTTTCAGGGCTTCCAAAGCGTCTTTGTTGATTTTCTTGGAAGGAATACCAAACAAGTTGGAAAATTTTCTCAGAAAATAATGAACGAGTAAAGGAATGTCATCCTTGCGCTGCCTAAGGGCTGGTAGCTGGATTCGGACAACATTGAGACGGTAAAATAAATCTTCTCTGAACTTCTTATCGAGGACTGTTTCTTCAAGTCTTTGATTGGTGGCGGCGATCACGCGTACATCCACTTCGACTGGTTTATTACTCCCCAGTTTTTCAAAGGTTCCAGATTGTAACACGCGCAGCATTTTGGTTTGCGTCGGCAGTGACATGTCGCCTATCTCATCAAGGAAAAGAGTGCCGTTGTGACATTGCTCAAATTTACCGATGCGTGTCTGGTTTGCCCCGGTGAAACTGCCTTTCTCATGTCCGAACAATTCGCTTTCCAGGAGGTTTTCCGGGATGGCGGCACAATTGATGGCCAGGAAGGACTGCTTGCTGCGTGGGCTGTTCTGATAGATGGCACGGGCAACGAGCTCCTTGCCCGTGCCGCTTTCCCCTGTTACCAAGACCGTTGCATCTGAATTTGCCAATTGCCCAATCAATTTGAAAACTTGCTGCATGGCCTCACTGCGTCCGATCATCCCGAGCTCATCATCCAGCGTTTCGGCGTCTGTTTCGAAAGAAACGGGCTTCGACATATCTCTGGACGCCTTGAGGGCCTCAAAAATAAGTTTTTGAAGTTTGGGGACATCAAAGGGCTTGAGGACATAATCATAAGCGCCAAGTTTCATCGCCTCAATGGCGGTCTGAGTGGCACCATAGGCGGTCATGAGGATAACCGGAGTTTTCGTGTCAAACTGCCGTATGGCCTGCAGTGTCTGGAGTCCATTCATGCCACCCATTCGAATGTCCATGACAATCAGGTTGGGGTGGAACTCCTTGAGCATGCGGAGGCCTTCTTCGCCACTTGATGCAAGTCGCAATTCTATGTCAGGGGAATCGAACAGCCGCCGAAAGGCGTAACGCACATCCGTTTCATCATCAATTACCAAAAGCTTATCCATATATGCCGCCACACCAAGTGGCTTGTGTGATTATATCTGCGCCTTGTTCAGATGCAATAATCCATACGATGAAACATATGAGGCGAGGAAGGGGATTGAGCTTGTTATGCATTGTTTGTTACGAGATCAAAGGGGGGGGCACAGTGCGTGATAAGGTATGTGAAACATGCTTACAGGGAGTAACTTGTCAATCAAGGGGGTGAAAAACGGTTGCAGCCGACATATGCATATGTTGTTTTTCAAAGCAGTCCAACAGCATGGCCCGCTACAAGAAGTCCTGTTTTTGATAGCCATAAACTTTTTCTAGAAAAAGTATTCCAGGCACCTTTGTTCATTGAATCTTACAAATGTTATTTGGCTTCAGTGGAGACGCATCATAAAAATGCTATATTCCGCATTGTGTTCTGATTTTCCTGTCGCCGTGATTTCAATTACTCCAACGCAGTTTAATTTGAGCGGTTGTCATCAAGCCGCATTGGATCGGATGCGTGATTCAGTCTTTTTAATACGAACTTGGCATTTGCACCTCTCAATGCATTCATCTAAGGTTCAGGCATTCTAATCAATTATTATTATGGGAAGTGAAACTGCATCGGGACCAGGTATGACTTGGCTTTATTTCGCGTTAATGACTGTGGGATGCTGGGGGATTTACGGCATCCTGCTTCATAAAGGACAGGTGACCATGGAGGATCCTGTCAATGGTCGCTACAAGGCTTTCCTCTTCGTGGGGATCGCTTACTTCTTGACGGCAGTCCTCGCGCCACTGGTTCTTTTGATGGCTCGTGGAGTTGCCTTTTCCGGATATACAGGCAGCGGTATGTGGTGGTCATTGGTGGCAGGTATCGCCGGAGCGATTGGTGCTTTTGGAGTACTCCTTGCGTTCGGTGCCAAGGGTAGTCCTTCGGTTGTCATGTCCATTATTTTTGCGGGTGCGCCCATTGTGAATGCGGTTGTTGCGCTGGCTCTGCACCCTCCGGCGGGTGGCTATGGATCCATCAAGCCCCAGTTCTTCGCCGGTATATTGCTGGCTGCTGTCGGTGGCACGTTGGTCACTTTATACAAGCCCAACCCAGCTCCTCCCAAATCGCAACCCACTGCCGTGGCTGCTAATGGTGCTGATACAGTGAGCTCGGAAAACAAGTGATCCGAACTTCAGACGGTGAAGACTTTTTTATCGTGACATGAGTTGATCAATCAAGGATGACTTGACCTTAGCTGGCGGTCCATCCGCACCAGCATTTATTTTCATGCAACAGGACAGATTGGCGAAATTGAATCGATTGCTTGAGTTATCGATTGATGATAACGCCTTTTACCAGCCACGTCTGAAAGCTGTGCGAGACTTCCTTCCTTTGGGTTCATTGGAGGACTTTCAACGCTTGGTACCTCTCACTGAAAAGGGCGCATGGATTGAGGATCAAAATCTGAATCCACCCTACGGCACCAACTTGGCATTTCCTTTGGAAGCATACTCACGTTGTCATCAAACAAGTGGCACAACGGGCAACCCCATGCGTTGGCTGGATACGCCAACAACCTGGGATCACATGTTAGATGCCTGGGGAAGAGTCTTTCGTGGTGCCGGCGCACAGACCACAGATCGAGTGTTCTTTGCTTTTTCTTTTGGCCCTTTTCTGGGGTTCTGGACTGCCTTTGAGTCTGCTCAAAAGCTGGGGATGTTTTGTCTTTCAGGTGGAGCGATGACTACCGAGACACGATTAAAAGCGATCCGCGAAAATCAATGCACCGTTCTCTGCTGCACTCCTACCTATGCGCTGCGCCTGGGGCAAGTAGCGCGTGATTGTGGATACTTACCCGACACTTTCAAACTGCATACTATCATTGTTGCAGGAGAGCCCGGCGGAAGTCTTCCTGCAGTGCGAGGGCAACTCAACCAACTATGGCCCAATGCCAAGGTGTATGATCATCACGGGATGACCGAGGTCGGTCCGGTCTCCTATGAATGCCCTGAACATGCCTGCCGACTGCATGTCATCGAAGATGCCTTCATTGCCGAAGTGATCGATCCCGACTCATTGAAGCTTACTGATCCTGGGGAAAAAGGAGAATTGATCCTGACTACTCTGGATCGTGTGGGTTCTCCTTTGATCCGCTACCGAACCGGGGATCTTGTGCAACCCTTGCCCTCGGGGAAGTGCGATTGCGGTTCGAGCGACCTGGCACTGGAGGGGGGAATCATTGGTAGATGCGATGACATGGTAGTGGTGCGTGGAGTGAATATTTATCCCAGCGCCATTGATCAAATCGTGCGTGAATGTGGGGGTGTTGTCGAATACCGTGTTGAGGTTAAAAAGGTGAGAAATCTTGTCGAGCTGAATGTCACCATCGAACCTGAGGCAGACCTCGAAGATGTAGATGGATTGGTATCCAGATTGTCCCGTGCCTTTCAATTGTCTCTGGCGCTTCGCATACCTGTCAAAGCGACCCGCTCAGAATCGCTCCCTCGTTTCGAAATGAAAGCCAAACGTTGGATACGGACGTGATCCTATCAACCTGCCGCTGCTTCCGATGACCACATGTCGGCAGCTCCCTTTTTTGGGAATGAGGTTCTTGGTGATTTTGAACTCGTTGAGGAGTTGGTCAGAGGGGGGATTGCCTATTGTGCAACAAAGAAGAACCTTGGGCGCGAAGTTGCCTTGAAGATGATCTTTTCCGGTCATTTTGCTCTCGCGAAAATTGCTTGTCACGGTTGTGCTTTCAGGTCTGATCTGTTCTGTGCGGTTGCACGGATCATTGAAGTCGACTTTTTGTTCCTCACGCTGAGCTCCCTATTGAGTGCTTCTTCAATTGAATGAGTAACAGTTTTGTTACGGTTATGTTACTTTTCCTATTGAGTTTCCATTATTTGCTTAATAAATATTTGTTAACTATTATTTTTTTACAAAAATTATAAAAGTTATAAGTCGTTAATATTGTGAGTTTAATATTGAAAAATAAAAAACAATGAGAATTTTATTTAGCTTTAGAGTGTGGAATAAAAACCGAATTTACGGCAAATAGGGGTGATGATTTTACAATTGACCCTTGGAGTGTTCTGAGAAAGCATGCCCACACATGAGAGGTTGTCAAAACCCGTGCCTGATTGGCTAATTCACAGGGGGCCTCCTTGAAAATAGAGCTTTCGAAAAATTATGGAACTAACCTTATTTCATTACATCGTAGGTGCCATCGCCTTGATCATGCTGATCTGGAACACTGTGGAAGTGGGGCGTAACGACGCTGCCAATATTGTCAATGCGGTGTTCGGGGCCAGGGTAATGCCGCGTAGTAAGGCCGTTTGGATCGCCGGAATCGCAGTGATCGTGGGAGCGATGGCCTCCTCCCCGGTGATGGAAACCGCCCGAAAAGGCATATTTGACCCGGCAAGCTTGCCGGGAATCAACGCAGCAATCAGCGTTTATATCGGGGTTTATCTGACAAACACCGTGTTGCTTTACTCTTTTTCTGCTTATGGCATGCCGGTATCCACCACTGCTTGTCTGGTATTTTCTCTGTTAGGAGCCGGATTTGCTCTGGGAGGAGTTGAAGCGATTAATTGGGATAAGAGTTCCAAGGTGATATTGGGAATTATTTGCTCCATCATTGTCAGTGGTATTGCTGGTTTTTTGGTGCAGCGCATGTTCCGCGGGGTGGTGAGGGATGACTGTGAAGATCCTCAGGTGATAAAACTGCACGGCCCCTGGATGGCTGGAGCTCTTCTTACTGGACTAGTTTACTTTCTTGTGATGAAAGGGATGAAGAATGTCGCCCTGGTTAAATCGATTAAGGCCAGCACATTTGATGCTCTCGGTGCGCCTGTTGCTTTGCTGATTGTCTGGGCATTTCTTTCGGTCCTCACATTTCTTGCCATACGCTTTTGGGGGAAACTCATCTCAAACAAATTGTTTGCTGCTTTGGCTGTTATGGGAATGATAGCAACCGCTGTGGCCTTTGGGCAAAACGATTTGGCCAATTGTGCTTCACCAGGTCTGGCTGTTTTCATGATTCTTCAGAAAGGCGAATTAGCTGGATCAGTGGATGTGCATTGGTTTTGGTTGTTTTGTTGTGGAGCGCTTTTGTTTATGGGGATGACGACCAAAACCGCACAGCGGGTCACTAGGGCGGAAGTTAATACGGGTAGTCAAGGGGACTTGGTACGCTTATATGCCCCAGAGTGGTGCATCGGAGTGGCCAAATGGATCATTCCAAAATCAGGTCAGGATCATGCTTTGGCTCCCAAGCAAAAACCGACCAAAGTGGCCGATAAGTTGCAGCATTATGACGCCCTCCGAGCGGCGGTGATCACTTCAGTCACTGGAAGTGTGATAGCATTTGCATCCGGTATGGGACTACCCGTTTCCACAACTTATGTTGCATTTGCGGCCGTCATTTCAACTGGTTGGGCTGACAAAATTTTTACTCGTGGAGATGCCGCTCTAAAAATGGGGCGTACTGTCTGGGTCGTTTTCTGCTGGTTCTTTTCCGCTTTTGTTGCAGCTGCTATTGCTGGGATCACCGCAAAAATAATTCATCTCGGTGGTCTCTATGGTATTGGCATAGGCTTGGCTGGGAATCTTGCGGTCAGGTATGTCATGCGTCAACGTGCCGACAAGCATGAGGCGCACCTCAAAGAGCAGGCGCTTGCTCGCAAGAAGGAACTGATTAAAAACGCTGAAAATGGCGAAAATATCAAGTTCGCTTCTGATGAAGATGGCGAACAGCTTTGATTTTTTGCGGAACTCATCACTGGTAACTAGATAATGTTTTATGAGGCAGTCTTTTGTGCAGCCTCTGGGCAAATTGAGAACTGTCATCAACTTCCTCGAGTCAAACGGTTAGTTCATCTGCTCTTGTTGATCCTAACGAACTTAAGCTCAGATTCGGTAACGGTTTGAAGTTCCAAACTGCCGATGGAGAGACATGGAAAGGCGAAGTGGGAGGACGGTTTCACTGGGACGTCTCGGGTTATGACGAGGATGGTGATGTCAATGGTGGCACTGAGTTCCGACGGTTACGTCTCTCTTCTGAAGGGGAATTCGGGTTGGCAGCACCTTTGTACTACAAGGCAGATGTAGATTTTGCGGGTAATGATTCGGTGATGAAGGATGTTTATGTCGGATTTAAAAACCTTCCCTTGATCGGTGATATTAGATTGGGACATATCAAAGAACCTTTCAGTATGGAAGAGTTAGGAAGTTCCAAGCACATGGGACACGTTGAGCGTGCGTCCCTCAATGAAGCCTTGGTTCCAAGTCGCAACAACGGTGTTCAGATTTCCGATACAGCCTTTGACGACCGAATGGGCTGGGCAGCAGGGTGGTTCGCCGAAGTGGACCGGACGAACATCAATAAAATAGATGGTAATCACCATTTCACAGGAAGATTGTTTGGTGTTCCCTACTTGAGCAAGGACGAACAAACACCGAGCATGTGGCTGTCGGCATGGTGGGTAGTTATGCAAATATTCAAGATGATACTTCAAGGCACCGCGCTAGACCTGAAGGTCATCTTACACCCAGACTAGTTGATACTGGAAATTTTCAGCAGATAGCTGCTATCTAAGTGGCCTGGAGACGGCATTCGTGCACGGGCTTTTTTCAGTCCAGGCTGAATATGTGCACAATCAAAGCGATCTAGTTGGAGGTGGAAATGCTGATTTTGCCGGACGCTACGCTTATGGTAGCTGGTTTCTGAGGGGTGAGAGTCGCGTGGATGCTTATAAACCCAAGTTGGGATTCTACGATCGCATCAAACCAAAACGAAATTTCTCCATTACCAACGGTGGATTAGGTGCTTGGGAATTGACACTGCGATATTCAAATTTAGATCTCAATGATGGAAGCATCATGGGCGGTGAGATGGATGTTGTGACCGCTGGATTGAATTGGTATCTCAGCCCCACTGTAAGGGCTATCTTCAACTACGGCATTGCTTACGTGGAGCGAAATGACAGTCAAGGCATTTTACGGGACGGCGCAGTGGACATGGCTCAATTCCGTTTTCTGGTAAATTTCTAAAATATTGAGGTATTGTTGGAGCCAGCAGATGGGAATATTGAATCAGTTCTCAAGCATTGAAAGGATGACGCTCTGATCTGCGGTCGGTTTTAACTTTTCTAGCTCTCACGGGGAAACGCTAACCGATATTGCCACGTCAACAAGCGCCACGATCCTCATTCAATTGATGAGCATAGACCAGCTGAAACCATTTGGAGCTCGTCAACCCCAGTAACAGAAGCCTAGTGATTTTAATGTCTTTTGTTACGGGAGTCGCCACTACGATCGCGTTGACATACCGGCCTGCCGGTCTACCTTGGCTTCGATTTCATGGAGGACGTGGTCGGTCGTGATTCCTTCGGCTTCGGCTTCGAAGTTGGGGATAAGACGGTGCCTGAGAGCCGGCAGGATGGATTGTTGAATATCATCAAAACTGACATTGAATCGACCCTCAGTCAGGGCCCTTGCTTTAGCCGCAAGAATTAACGTTTGTGCACCTCGAGGACTGCTTCCGAAGCGCAGGTATTGATTGGTGATATCCTCTGCAGTTTCGGTTTGTGGGTGCGTGGCAAGAATCAGCCTTACGGCGTAATCCCTGACGTGCTTCGGCACAGGGACTTGGCGGACCAGTTCCTGATATTCGCAAATTTTGTTTCCGTCCAAGATCTCAGTTACTTCGATTTTCCGACCATCGGTGGTTCGATTGATGACTTCGGTAAGTTCATCGCCCGATGGATAGGTCACCACGAGTTTGAAGAAGAATCGATCGAGCTGTGCTTCAGGCAGGGGATAGGTGCCTTCCTGATCTATGGGGTTTTGAGTGGCAAGAACGAAGAACGGGCTTGCCAGTTTTCGGATTTCCCCTCCAGCCGTGACACTTTTTTCCTGCATGGCTTCAAGCATGGCGGATTGTGTCTTGGGCGTGGCGCGGTTGATTTCATCAGCCAGCACAAGATGCGCGAAGATGGGGCCTTTTTGAAATTCGAAAGCCTTCCTTCCTTCCTGCGTCTCGACGACAAGATTGGTGCCAAGAATATCTGCTGGCATCAGGTCAGGAGTGAATTGTATGCGATTGAAGGAAAGGTTGAGCGCCTGACTCAAGGTGCGAACCAGCAATGTTTTTCCCAGGCCTGGCACCCCTTCAAGTAGCACGTGGCCACCGGCGAATACTGCAATCAAGGTGCCGTCCACAATATCTTCGTGACCCACGATGACTTTTCCAATCTCGGATTTCAGACGCTTGTAGTCTTCCCTGAAAAGACCGATTTTTTCCTCAATACTCATTCGATAAAATTTACTGTTTCTTGATGTTAAGATTCATGGCCCCAATTCGTCGAAGTAATCGCGCACGGTGGTCTGGTAAGCCCTTGGAACACGTTGCTGGCTGAGTGCGCTTTGGGCATCTGCCTGAGCTGCTGTGACAGACTCCGTGAACTCAACTCGACTTTGACCTTTGATACTCAAACCCTTCAAAGTGATGCTACGCATGGGGGCATTTGAGTTAAACTGACCTTTTACTTTTGTCGAGCTCAGTCCATCTACCAACTTGCCTTCGCCTCGGTCTGTGGGGCCCTTGCCTGCCATCTCTGGGCGCGTGACACCGGAGTTGTCAGCAGCCTGTTGCGGTAATTTGCTTTGCCACGTGCCACCTTCCTCTCCCCAGGTGCCAACACCCTTGCCCGGTTTGCCGCCAGGTTTGAAACCGGGTTTGCTAGATTGGCCCCAGCTCATGCCATTGCCAACGCTCATTTTCGCGGTTGCAAGATTCTCCAGGCTGGCCATCAGGGATTGCATGTCACCGAACTGATCCATCTGTTTTTCAAGTTCATTGGCTGCCGTCAGCAAGGATTTTGCAGCACCCGCTTCATCGCCTTGCTGCATTTGCTTGGAGGCTTTCTTAAGGTAGTCCTGTACTATCCCATAGTCAGCTGCCTCCGGGATGGCGTTTTGGAGTTCTTTCAGCATTTTTTGAAATTCCTCCTCTGATAGTTGCCCGGAAGTCAACTTGTTGGATTTGTCTATCAAGTTTTGACGGGCAAATGTGGCCTGTCCTTTTTCAAGTTGTTCTGCAAGATTTTTGCCAATCTGATCCATTTGCATTTGAAGGTTTTGGAGTTCGCTGGACATTTGAGCTGTCTTCTCCATATCGATCTGAGCATCGCCCAAATGTTTGAGGAATTTTTCCAAATCGCCTGACTTCAGATTTGCAAGTGCGGCCTCAAGTTGCTTCGAGGATATTCCAGTTTGTGCAGCTTTCTGAGCCATTTCACCGAGTTGTTGAGTCAGGGATTGTTTCAGGGCTTCGTTCATGCCTCCTTCGGGACTTTGAAGGCCTGAAGCTGTTTGCTTCAGCTGGTCGAGTTCACGTTGCATTTCCTGCAGGTCAGATGATGAAGTCGCATTTTCTCCCATTTGCTGTTTGAGCGAATCCATGCGTTTCTGCATGGCATTGAGATTTTTGGGCGAAGCGGACTCCGCAGGAGTGCGAGCTGCTTTCTGCATGCGCTTGAGTGCAGGTTTTCGGTCAAGACTTGTGTGTTCTTTCCTTAATTTTTCGGTGACCTTGGCCAAGTCCCTGAGGGCATTGCTGCGCTTCAATTTGCCCTTGCTCAACTGCGTGCCGAGCTCTGCCACATCTGCCATGGCGGATTCGGTGGGTTTCAGTGCAGGGGGCCGTTTTTTGATTTCCTGTCGGATGAATGTTACCAGCTGTTTTCCAGTATTTTTAATGATGGCCTCTTCACGTTTTTTTTCAACATAGGCTTCGGTTCGGTATTCGGGTGCAAAACCAAGTCCGACGCTGACTGCCAGAACGAGGACCGACCATTTTGCTGCAGAGGGCAGTTTAAAACAAACCAGATTTCTGGGCTTGACCTGTTCAATGAAATGCTTTGCGTCCTTGAGAATGAAATTTCCCCAAGTCTCTCTCTCCTGGAATTCGAGTGCGGCGGTGAAGCGTTCTTTGAGTTTGCATTGATCATCCACCCACTGCGCCGTTTCGCCAAGGTCAACAGGCTTGAACAAACTTCGGGCCTGCCCAATGATCGTCATCGTCACCCATGCAGCGCCTGACCACGCCAAGATCTCGAAAGGGACAGGGAATAATTTGAAAACAATCAGTGTGGAGAGCCAAAGCAATGCCCCCCAGAAAAATCCTTTCCACAGACCCATCCAGGATTGTTGCCAGCGACGGCGTTTGCCAGCGTGCATCAATTTTTGTTCAACGAGTTTGCGATCCTTCATGGCGGCTACAGTGCACTATGCCTTAAGTCAATCGGAAGACCAGTGAAAATTTATGGAGGTATGGCGTTTTATTTAATTGATTCGGAACAACTTGAGGTGCCCAATGGATCCATCATAATCCTACAATTGAATCTATTGTCCAAGCACCGAAAAATCTGCGAAAGCGAAATACAAAGCAAGGACCACCACCGCGAGTCCAATGCCCATGGGCATGGCCCATTTCCATGGTGTTAGATCGACCTGAGCGGAGTCTTTGTGCTCCCAGGGTTTACTGAGAGGGCTTATGATGCGACTGATCATCATGATGATGATGAGGCCTGCGAAAACGGCTCCAAGGAAATGGAATTCATGCATGGCATCCACATGTTTGCTCAGCGCCGGTATAAAATAACCCAAAGCAATTGAAATAAAACCCACCATGAGTGCTGCATTCGCTCCCCATGCTGGAATGCGCTTGTTGAGGATACCTAGAAGCACAACCGAGAATATGGGTATGAAATAGAGGCCATTCATTTTTTGGAGGTAGCCAAAAATACTATCCTGGCCTGCGAGTAGAGGGGCTACAATCATTGCAAGCAGTGCGATGGCAATACCAAAAATTTTCCCCACTCTGATGACCCTGGCGTCATCCATCTGCTCACGGCTGATCATTTGTTTGTAAATCCCGAGACTGAAAAGAGTGGCGGTGCTGTTGAGGGCGGAATTGAAGGAGCTCAGAATGGCCCCCACCATGACTGCCGCAAAGAAACCTGCCAGAGGTTTGGGAAGTACATTACTTACCAAGGTGCCATACGCATGATCTCCCTTGATATTGTCCCCTGCGTAGAGGTGAAACGCAATGATGCCAGGCAGAACCAGAATGATGGGGGCGAGTACCTTGAATATTCCTGCGATCAGAACCCCTTTCTGTCCTTCCTTCAATGTGCTGGCTCCGAAAGTACGTTGAATGATTTGTTGATTGGTGCACCAGTAGAACAAATTCAGCAGAAGCACACCGGTAAATAATGTTGAGAATGGAACTGAGGATTCACTGCCGCCGATTGAATTAAATTTTTCGGGGTGAGCCTCTTTCATTTCACTCAATGCTGCAAAGATGCCGCCATCGTTTACTGCTGATAGCCCAAAATAGGTAATCAATATGCCTCCAACGAGAAGCCCAAAACCATTGAGTGTGTCGGACACCGCCACGGACCGCAGTCCTCCAAAGATAGCGTAAATGGACCCGATAATCCCAATCATCCAAACAGTGATCCACAGAATGGTTGTATCTGATTGAATCCCAGTGAGTGTTTTCAAATCGAGGATGCCAGCCAGGCCGGTAGCTCCCGTGTAAAGAATGATGGGAAGCAGGATACCAGCGTAAGCCAGAATGAATATAAAGCTGGTGATCGAGCGCGTTATGCCATCATATCGTTCCTCCAGGAACTGCGGCACTGTTGCGATGCCGCTCCGCAGGTATCTGGGAAGAAAGAAGAGTGCCATGAAAACCAGGGACAAGCCCGCAATCACCTCCCAGGCCATCACTGCAATCCCATCCTTGAACGCCGCTCCATTGAGCCCAACCAGCTGCTCGGTCGACAAGTTGGTCAGGAGCAATGACCCAGCGATAAAACCACC
>JBDQII010000055.1:0-16609 GCA_040264395.1 Verrucomicrobiota bacterium | reverse complement strand
GTCTTGAAAAAACCACCCCCCAGATGTTGATTCCAAAAGTGTTCGAGATTGCGATTGTGTAACAATGCGAACGAAGCCTTTTCTTCAAACACAGGTTTTGGAGGCGGTGTGAGGCGAATTCGACCGGCTTCTGCCTGATCGAAAATGGTGCTCGCATTGGCGACATTGTCCAAATCAAATAATTCAAAAAAACGATAGACCGAATCTCCCTCATTGAATCCGGTGAACCGATCATCATGCACTTGAATCTTTCGATTCAGGATGTTTGCTGCCAGCCATTGCATTTCAGGTCGATAGGTTTTTGCCTCCTCGGAAACGATAACGTGAGCAACACTGTCCCCCTGAAAAATATCAGAAAAACCTTCCAGCATGCCCTTTGAGCCTCCAATGACCTTGGGTCCCTCGTTGTTTTCTAAATCCGAATAAGTCTGGTTGAGCCAGGCCGTGAGGCCGATGCCCCCAGGGATACTATCCAGTTCGCTGATCACGAATCCTTCATCGGTCAATAGTATGTCAGGCCTGATAACCTTGGGTAAACTCTGTTTGAAGGTCTTTCCAAGTCCTCGTTGAATCAACGCATTGGGTTTGCCGGCATCCATCCATTCTGCAATCCATTCAGGGGCAGCTTGTTCATAGCTCTTTCGGTGAAGAAGGTTGAGTGCTCGAAAAAACTGAAGCAGTACCCGGCCTAATTTTTCGAGCTGTTTGACGAGTCGCGGCTCCAGTGGGAATGGTTCTGGACTGATGCGCCAGGTGTGCCCCTCAAATAAACCCTCTGCAGGCAGGCTTGATCGCACTTGTTGGGCACGGTGGATGGCTGAGTCGATATCGGTCTGATTCAAGAGATTGATTTTGTTAACTGGATTAACGGACTTGTCCCGTGCCGAAGCACAGCCATTTGTAACTGGTGAGCTCTTCCAGTCCCATGGGACCACGTGCACCGATTTTATCGGTGCTGATTCCAATTTCTGCCCCCATCCCAAATTCGGCGCCATCGGTAAAACGTGTTGAAGCGTTCCAGTAAACCGCGGAAGCATCTACGTCACGCATGAATTGCTGGGCAGTGGATTCGCTCTTGCTCACAATACAATCCGAATGTCCGGAGCCGTAGGTGTTGATATGATCAATTCCCTGCTGCAAGTCTTCAACGACTCTGATCGAAAGAATCAAATCCAGATATTCAGCATGCCAATCTTCCTCTGTCGCCTCATCCAATTCCAGATCGAGTTTTTTCGATTCAATCAGGGGAGTCAGTATTGACCTGACCTTTGCATCTCCTTTTACAGCCACGCCTTTGGCTGAAAGCTCAAGGGCCAATTTGGGAAGAAAAGATTCCGCAATGTGTTGGTCGATCAGGAGCGTTTCCATGGCATTGCAAACACCTGGCCGTTGTGTCTTGGAATTCACGGCGATCTGGACCCCCATCTCAAGGTCAGCATCTTTGTCCACATACACATGACAAACTCCTTTGTAATGCTTGATCACAGGTACTTTGGAGCACTCGGCTACAGCTCGTATCAAGCCTTCCCCTCCGCGAGGCATGCAAAGGTCGACATCATCGGTCAGTGAAAGCAGTGCTGGCACAGCAGCACGATCGGTAGTTGGAATGACCTGTATCGCATCGGCGGGGAAATCAGGCTCACATGCCAGGGCTGCCTCGACCATGATTTTGGCAATGATCTGATTGGAATGAATGGCTTCTTTGCCACCTCTCAAAATGGTTGTATTGCCAGACTTGAAACACAAACCTGCTGCATCGGCAGTGACATTGGGGCGTGATTCATAAATGATCACGATCACTCCGATCGGGGTTGCCATTTTACGAAGCAATAGTCCATTGGGCCGTTCCTTGCGATCAAGCTCCCGACCGACAGGATCCGGCAGCATCGCAATTTCCCGGAGTCCCTGAGCCATGCCTTCGATGCGGGATGTATCCAGTATAAGGCGGTCCGTCATGGCTTTTGAAAGTTGCATGGTCTTTGCCGTTTCCAGATCTTTGGCATTCGCCTCCCGGATCTCGGCTTGATGATCAACGAGCGCCTGAGCCATCGCTTCCAGACAGCGGTTCTTCTGTTGAGTGCAAAGTTGTGTCAAACGATGAGCTGCCGACTTGGATCTTTTGGCCAACTGCCGCATTTGTTCGGTTAAATCCATAGTGCGAACAGTTAAAAACACACCTTCCTCAATGAAAAGGCAGAAGTTTTCAAGTTATAGAATCATGTGAATTGTGAGATGGAAAACCATTGCTTCAGTCTCGAGCGGAATGACAGTGTCCATGTGGCTTGTTTGAGCTTTCTCATCGATTGTGACATTCAATCTTTGAATCAAGACGAGTGGAGTCAATGCATATTTTGTTGCAGCTTGGATTTCGCTATCATTGAGATCGCCCAGGATTGTCTGCCGGATGAGTGGCATACTCGTATTTATGAGTCAATTTGAAGTTGTGTTTTTCCGGGCAATTGCATCATGGCCTGTTAAATCAGATGCTATTGCGTGTCAGAGAACAGCGTTATCGAGCGGCAATTCAAATGGGATTGATTTTGGCAAAGATAAAAAAAGGCGGCAGTGATACCACTGCCGCCTTTCGGTTAAATAGTTTATATGATTTATCCCAAAGCCATGGCCGCTGAAGTGATCTCCAAAAGCTCATTGGTGATCATGGATTGACGCAGCTTATTGAATTCAAGTGTCAAATCCTTGATCAATTGCTGGGCATTATCGGTAGCGCTCTTCATGGCAACCATACGGGCACTGTGTTCACTTGCCTTGGATTCCAGAAGATATTGATACATCTGAAAATTCAAGTAGTGAGGCAGCAAGTTGCTGAAGACCTCCTGGGGATTGGGCTCGAAAAGAAATTCAGCGCTTCCGGCCTCAAGCTCTTTTTCACTGGATTGACCCTCTACACCAGCTTCGATGCCTTGTATCTTTCCAATAGGAAGAAACGTTTTGATTTCCGGCTTTTGGACCAGCGTGGAGATAAAATTGGTAAACAAGACATCGACACCGCTTACTTCTCCCTTCAAAAACATGTCCTGAGCCATTTTCGATATAGCGCGTGCCTCTGAAAATTCAGGGGCGTCCTTGTAGCTGAATTCCGCTGCAAGATCCCTCTTGGTTCGGGCAAGGAATTGTGAAGCTTTGCGACCTGCAGATATGAAAACAGTAGAAACTTTTGGAGCTTTCCCCGCTTCTCGAAGCAGGTTTGAATTCAGTCCGCCACACAGGCCCTTGTCCGAACTGATGACAATCAGCGCCCGTTTCTCACCTCTTCCCTCCTGGATCAAAGGATGACTGAACTCTCCTGCACCTGCTGAAACTTCTGCCAAGACTTTGTTCATCAATTCCGCATAAGGCCGTCCAGCAAGCGCTGCCTGCTGTGCCCGACGCATTTTTGATGCCGCAACCATCTGCATGGCCTTGGTGATCTGAGCGGTGTTTTTAACGGATTTTATCCGCCTGCGAATGTCGCATGTACTTGGCATGAGACTTTATTAGTTTTCTGAAATTATTGATAAGTATCAGCAAAATCCTCGACTGCTGATTTCAGATCTGCAGCAATCTCATCTGAAACCACTTTTTCAGCTCGGATTCGGCTGAGCAGGTCTGCCTTACGGGTGGACAAGAAGTCGGTCAGCTTTGCCTGGAAGTCTTTGACCTTGTCGACGTCTACCTTGTCGAAATGGCCATTCTGAACTGCCCAGAGAACGCCGATCTGAAGCTCCACGGACATGGGATTGTACTGTGGCTGTTTGAAGACCTCGACGATGCGCTTTCCACGTTCCAATTGTGCTTGGGTTTTGGCATCCAGATCGGAGCCAAACTGTGCAAAAGCGGCCAATTCACGAAATTGAGCCAATTCGAGCTTGATGCGGCCGGACACTTGTTTCATGGCCTTGATCTGACATGCAGAACCCACCCGAGAAACGGATAGGCCCACCGATATGGCTGGGCGGATACCCTGATAGAATAAATCCGTTTCCAGATAAATCTGACCATCTGTAATCGAAATCACATTGGTTGGAATATAGGCAGAAACATCACCTGCTTGAGTTTCGATGATTGGCAGTGCTGTCAGAGACCCATTGCCGTAGTTTTCATTCACGCGCGCTGAGCGTTCGAGCAAGCGACTGTGCAGATAAAAAACATCACCAGGATAAGCTTCACGTCCAGATGGACGTTTCAAGACAAGAGATACCTGACGGTAAGCAACAGCGTGCTTGGAGAGATCATCATAGATGATCAGAGCATCCATTCCGTTGTCCATGAACCATTCCCCCATGGCACAACCAGCGAAAGGAACCAGATATTGATTGGTAGCTGAGTCAGAGGCAGAGGCGCTGACAACAATGGTGTAGGGCAGGGCGCCTTCTTTTTCAAGCGTGGCGATCACTTGGGCCACATTGGATTGTTTCTGGCCAACTGCAACGTAAATACAATAAAGAGGTCGGTAGTCCTTGTCTCCAGCTTCCTCGGCTGCCTTGTTTTGGCGTGCCTGTGAAATGATCGTATCGATACCTATCGTTGTTTTTCCGGTCGAACGATCACCAATGATCAACTCGCGTTGACCACGGCCAATAGGAATCATCGCATCTACCGCCATGATACCGGTCTGAACAGGTTGGCTCACAGCTTTTCTGGTGACAATACCAGGCGCAATTTTCTCAACCGGATAAAAGACATCGCTGTCTATGGCTCCCTTGCCGTCCAGAGGTTGACCCAACGCGTTGACGACGCGTCCCAGCATGCCCTTGCCGACTGGAACCTGAAGGAGCTTACCAGTTGTTTTCACTTCGGCACCCTCTTTGATTTGGGTGTATTCACCCAGAATGATGGCTCCTACCTCCGATTCTTCAAGATTCAGGGCAAGGCCAGTGATGCCGTTGCCGAAATCGAGCATCTCGTTGAGCATGCAATCGGTCAGGCCTTCGATTTTGGCGACACCATCGCTGATTTGGCTCACGACGCCCACGTTTTCTTTGGCGACGGTTTGTTTGGCTCCTGAGATTTGTGCTTCAATTTCCTTTACTAAGTTGCTCATAGGGTTTTGAAAAGATCGATGTGTTTTAGGGGGTTCAAAGTATCAATGAATTTACGATAGCCTTTTAGGTTATTTAACAGCGAAGGATTCTCCAATTTTCTGTAGACGGCTTCGGATGCTTGCATCATATACATCACTTCCAACCTGGATGCGCATACCGCCAAGCAATCCCGGATTTACGTCAAAGCTCATCATCAATGAAGTGCCGTAACGGTCCGTAAGCAGCTTTTCAACAGACTTCCGAGTAGCATCATCAAGCGAATCAGCAGATTCAATCCTTGCTGTTCGGCAGTGAATGTCTGTTTTTACAAGCTTCAGCAAATGATTCAGAATCTGGATATAAGCACGTGGCTTACCATCCTCAACTGCTTGCACTGTTTTTGGGACACTATCTTCTTGTAGAAGCCCATTTTTCAGGCAGCCCTTGTAGAGCAATTTAGCATCGCGACGTGCTTGTTTGGAGACTTTCATGTGTCGTGGCGTTGAATGCTGAGCGGTATGCTTGGATCAGGCGGCAATTTGTTTATTGGCTTCATCAACCAGGCGTTTCTGGTCGTCATCCGTCAATACCTTACCTGTTACCTGGGCGGTGGTTTGAACAACAAGTTTGCCTACTTCGCTCTTCAATTCCGTCAGCATGCGTTCGTGGTCTGCTTGAGCCGCTTCTCGCGCTTTTGAAATAATCTGTTCGGCTTGGCTGATGGCTTTTTGCGTTTCCTGTTCTTTGACCTTGTTTGCAGCCGCACGCGCTTCTTCAATCAGCTGATTGGCATGCGTATTGGCATTTTCCAGTATTTGCTTTCGGGCGGCCTCTGTCTCGGCCAGTTCAGTCTTGATTTTTTCTGCACTTGCCAGGCTTTCCTCAATACGTTTGCGGCGGTCGTCCAAAACTTGAAGGATCGGTTTGTAAGCAAATTTATTCAGGGCGAAAATGACAATGCCGAAAACAATCAGCTGTGAAAAGAACAGTTGAGGATGCCAGCCAAATTGTTTGACAATGGCCTCGACCTTCCCCTCTTCGGTGGTGGCTGCGGCGGCTAGGATGTAGTAAGGTGTCATAAAATTATATCAGCAACAGGTTTCCTTCTTTGAAAGTCCCGACCCAGCTGAAGGCTGGATCGGGTTGATTCTCTGACCTTATTAGGCAAGGAAGATGGCGAAGAAGGTGATACCCTCTGCCAAAGCAGCCAAAATAATGGATATCACCATGATCTTGGTGGAGGCTCCCGGATTGCGTCCGGTTGCTTCTGCTGCTTTTGCTCCGACGAAGCCTACGCCAATGGCAGACCCAAGTGCAGCAAGACCGACGTGGATGCTACCAGACATTTCAGCGATGAGAGGCAATAATGACATGTTGCTTTTCTTTCTTTTAGTTTTTGATGTTGTCTCGACAGCTGTCGCGGTTCTTCCACGATCCAGCTGTCAAATTCTTGTAACCAATTGCTCGTATCCTTGAGTTCTTAATGTGCCTTTCCATGATCCTCATCATGATGTTCACACATGAGGAGCGTGAACACTGCTGTCAGTAGCATGAAGACCAGGGCCTGCACCAGACCCACAAGCAATTCTAAAAAGTAAAACGGAAGAGGAATGAGCCAGCCCAGCCATGGCACGATCATGAGCATGGATTCCAAAATATTTTCACCTGCGAATACGTTTCCGTAAAGACGAAAACTGAGTGATACCGGTCGGAAAACGATGGATACGACTTCCAGTATCCCCACGAAAAAGAATATGGCAATCATGAATGCCTTCATGAAACCTGCTCCACCGCCCTTGTTACCGAAGATATGGTTGTAAACGCCTGAAATGCCGTTGGCCTGCAAGGACCAGACACACCACATCACGAAGAAGAAAACTGCCATCGCTGTCGTCATGTTGAGGTCCGCATGGCTTCCCCTGAGCCAAGGCTCAAAATGACCATCAGAAGTTTCCCAACCCAAAGTTCCGACACCGGGAACCAAACCGAACCAGTTGGTTGCCAGGATAAAAATGAAAAGCGTGGCAAACAGCCAAAAAGTTTTCTTCACCAGCTCATAACCCATGATGGATTCCAGGAATTCAAAAAGACTTTCAATGAGCCACTCGAAAAAGTTCTGGAGGCCAGAAGGCACATCCTGGATGTTTCTTGTAGCCATTTGAGCGAAAAAGATAAGCAGGACAGAGACTATGAGAGTTACCAACATCGAGTTCGTCACTTTCAGGGGGCCGATGTTGAAGATTTCAACAGCAGCAGGGGGAAGCCCATGATGTTCCTCATGCGCATGACTCTCAGCTCCAGCAGTATCCAGTTCCGCAGCTTCGAATTCCGTTGCAATCTCTGCAGCCAAGGGACTTGTGTCTGCTGCCTTGAGGGCGCCTGGGATCAGGCTCAGACTAAAGATAAGAATTGCCAGTTTGCTCAATAATTTCATGAAATAGACCAATGTCACATGTTCGACCAGCTCACACCTGTTGGCATGACCCTAAAAAAGTGGCCCACAGACTAGTTATCGTGAATTTTTTCACAAGCATTTTTTTGCAATAACTGAAGCGAATTTGTGTGCGTCATTTTGTGTGTGATGTTCTGTTGCTGGGATACGTTGCTTTCACGGGTGCTTGACTCCGTGTGGGTGGTTTCGTTAAATTTTAATGTAACGTTAAAGTCCCTGCGCGGATAAAGCTTTACTTTAATAGGTGCGCCTTTTTCCCCCAAACTTTTTCACCTCCATCAGTCAGCAAGGTGACGTTTGAGGAATCGTGCATACAATACGCAACGTGTAGTGCATTCGGTTTGGGAATCGCCGTGGATGATGCCGGCACTGCGCAGTCGATAAAAGCTCTCGGGCGTTGGGCATGGTTTGTCTTCGGTAACGCCTTTCAAGATCTCAGTCAGATCTGGATCCTTTGCAAGTAAAACAAGGATCCTTCTCAAATGATCACCGAATATCCCGTCATCCTTATCGGCTTCAGTCTCCAGGGTGCTGAAATCAATTTTTTTCGAGGCGAGCTCGTGAAGGCCTCGCCTCACCAAGTATGGATGTCCTCCGAGAAGGTTTTGAAATTGCTGAACCTCATCGTCACTTTTCAGGGGGTTACCATATCGGTTGTTCAATTCTTTGATCTGATCGATGGCAAAATCCTCCAGAGAGAGGCGAGTTCCCACGTTGAAGGGGGATTGGTTCATATCGCTGATGAACAAATGAGCTTCAGTCGCATAGGCGATGGAAAGAGTCAAACCTGCCCACGGCCCGCTCGGGTCGAGGGCTCGCTCGTTATGCCAGCTGCGGAATAAACCGAAAACCTCACTGCCAAATGAACAACTGAACAACCGATCCACCTCATCCAATCCCCAGACAAGTTGGGTTTTCATGTTTTTCAGTACTTCTCTGCGCACAAAACGTTCGAAATTTACATTGGGTCCCCGTCGTTCATCCCAGGTATCGGATGGAAGAACATTCAGTTCTAATTGTTCTGCAAGTGATTCAGCAAGGCTGATATAGAATCTGGAGACATCAGACAGGTTGGATGCGTTGAATTTTTGAAAATCTGTCAACGCTACTTTGGCCCCTCGTTCTCTTGCCATCTGTAGACCTCGAGCCAAGAGGGACGTTTTGCCTATCTGCCTCGCACCTTTCAGCAGGACAATGCTGTCATAACGTGTGAGTGCTTCTCGGAACTCCTTGTCAACGCCTCGCCTCATGTAGAAATCCGAATTAAGCGGGACAGCTCCACCCACGGGCTCCAAAGGGAGAGGGCCCTTTGGCTTCACCTTAACCGGTATGGTTACGCGAATGGGTTTCGGAGTGGGTGCAGGTCTAGCAACCAGTCGAAGACCGGGTTTCAATTCGAGTTTGGCCGGTTCGCTTCTGGTTTCAACGCGCTCAAGCCGCTCTTTCAAATCAGTAACGATATCAATGTTGTCTTCATCCGTCTCCCACAGCAGATGCGTGATGGGGGCCAGGATACCTGCCAATGGTTCAGGAAGATCTCCGGTAAAGCCTACTCGGCAAGGGATCATGACGGGTTGACCATTCTGTTTCTGAGCCGCATCGAGGGCTACTTCGATCTGAAATGAAATGATTTCGCTTTGAGAGGCAGCACCGGATAGCAATGGCACGATCGCATCTGCCGATTTGATTTGATGGGTCAGGTTGGAGGCCCAGGCCATGCTCGCTTGTGGTTCGCGGTCAACAAAAACGGAATAGCCGTCCTGCACTAAATTGGCTTCAATGTGTGTGGCCAGTTTTTGATCCTGCACCTCATCTGATTTAACTAATATGACTACCTGTTTCATTAATTTCAAAATGGAAAGTATCTGCATTGCTCCTGCGCTTGATAGATCCCAGCTAACATTCGCTGCCCTTGTGTCTGATTTTCAGATGGAGTTTTTTTGTAATATTCGGGTGTCTAACCTCATCGGCTTTCAGCATATTTTGAGCCAATTGAAAAGACCAGTTCAAAAAGTCTTTTGCCAAATTCGCTTCCCGCGTTAATGTATGAATTCTCGCACTCAAGGCGAGTTCCTTTCTTTCTCGCTCGCACGCAGTCACCGTACTTGATGAGACAATGGCGGGATTTAGCTTTATATTAAAATCAAACTTATGACCGAAGAACAGATCAACGATCTTTTGAAGCAGGTGAGGTATCCCGGTTACTCGCGAGATATCATATCCTTTGGGCTTGTAAAAAATGTGGCAGTCAACAATGGAGCTGTCAGCGTCATGGTTGAACTCAATGGTGGAAACGCTGAAATAGCAGCGCAAATCAAACATGATGCGGAGCAGGTGCTCAGAAATGCCGATGGCGTTGAGCATGTGCATGTGCAGGTCAAGGTTCCACAAGGGTCCAGTGCAAGCCAATCCTCAACCGGAGGAGCTTCCAATCCATTTCAAAACCAGCAATCGGTTCCTGGTCTGCAGCGCATTGTAGCTGTTGCCAGTGGCAAGGGGGGAGTAGGGAAATCAACCGTATCGGTGAATCTGGCATGCGGATTACAAAAACTGGGGGCCCGAGTTGGTTTGCTGGATTGCGATATTTATGGCCCCAGTATTCCTCTGATGATGGGGGTGCGTGAGCGTCCCTCGATCACTCCAGAACAGAAGATGGTACCAGTCAGCAGTCATGGCATCAAATTAATGAGCATGGGATTTCTCCTCGATGACGATCAGCCTGTAATCTGGCGCGGTCCCATGATCATGAAAACCATTCAGCAGTTTTTCAACAGCGTAGATTGGGGTGAGCTTGATATCCTTCTTGTGGACCTTCCTCCGGGAACTGGTGATGCTCAGCTTTCTCTCTGTCAGACAGTCCCGCTTGATGGTGGCGTGATCGTTACGACGCCTCAAGAGGCTTCGGTCGGCGTTGTGCGCAAAGGCATTGCCATGTTTGAGAAGGTGAATGTGCCCATTTTGGGCATCGTGGAAAACATGAGTTACTACACCGCTCCCAACGGAGATCGTATTGAAATATTTGGCAATGGAGGCGGTCGCGTCGAATGTGAACGAAAAAACATTCCATTCCTTGGGGAGGTTCCGATTTTTACAGAGATTCGAGAAGGTGGAGATTCTGGGCAACCTGTGGCGGCAGTTCAAACAGATTCCCCAGCAGGTCAATCATTCATGAACGTCGCCAAGATCCTCAAAAACCAGTGGATGCCTGAGTCCTGACAAGGGCATCATATTCTAACGCCATGGAATTTGCAGAACGCCTCAAGACCTATTGGAGCAAGCAGCCAGTGGTTGCTCACAACGCTTACATTACAAGTCGTGCAGTGGTTGTTGGTGACGTGACCATAGGCGAAGAATCCAGCATCTGGTATGGCGCGGTATTACGAGGCGACATCAACCGCATTGAAGTAGGGCATCATAGCAATGTGCAGGACAATGCGGTGGTTCATTTGGCGGACGATTTTCCGTGCCTTATCGGTAATTATGTCACTATCGGGCACGCGGCGATCCTGCATGCCTGTACCATCGAAGATGAATGCCTCATTGGCATGGGAGCAACGGTGCTGGATGGGGCAATCATTGGTGCTCAGAGCATTGTGGGAGCAAATGCACTGGTAACCATGGGAACGGTTGTTCCACCAGGTTCTCTCGTGCTTGGATCGCCAGCGAAGGTGGTCAAGGCGCTATCTGAAAAAGAGCGCCAAGGGCTTCGTCGCTGGGCAGAAAAATATGTGGCTAACTCGCGATATTGCCTTGAACATGGCATTCAGATCGGGAAGCCTCTCGATTCTTCATCCGCCGCGTGAATTGCTTTGATTTTACCCGCAGCCATTGACCATACTACCTTCTATGTCGACGCCCTTGGTCCTATTGTTTTATGAAAAATTGATACCAGGCAGCCAGATAGTAAATCGGTTGCAGGATCTCGGCTATCGCGTTTCAAGTGTGACTCAGAGTGACAAGTTGATCGATGAGGTGCGGAATCATCACCCGATGGCTCTCGTCATGGACCTCCACTCAAAAACGGGCGACATTCCTCTTTTCATTCAAACGTTGAAAGAGGATTTGGAAACTCAACATATTCCGGTGCTCGCCTTTGCTGAAGTGAACAACGAAGATCTCCACGAAAAAGCTCGGCTTGCAGGTGCCAAGCTCATTGCCGGAGAAGAGGCTGTTCTGGATCAGCTACCTCACCTCATGGAGCACCTGCTTGAGATTGATTGATGGCTTCAAGTCATTCTCAACTGCGCTGACGACCAAGCTTTTTGACACGTTAACGGGTCGCCGCCTGGTTCTTGACAACGAGGTTTGAGATGATCAAAGTTTTCCCCTGTTAAACGCTTCGAGGCAATCCTGTAAGCGTTTGATGATTTACGCTTTTTCATCAAGGCAAGATGGTAAGCCTGATTTGATTGAACCAAAGGTGTCACATGCACCCCTATTCTACGGATACAGAGGGTGCAGATGATCGCTCTCCACAGATGCCTGGTTTGCATCTATCTCAAAATCCGCATCAACCGAGCGCATGAAAGGAAAAAAATGATACAACAGATCATGGCCCTGACTTTTCTCCTCATGGCGAAAGCAACGCTTTCCTTGGGCATGCCCAATGTTCTCTTGATTGTTTCCGAGGACAATGGGCCTGAGCTGGGTTGTTATGGAGATCCTTATGCAAGGACACCTGTCCTTGATCGCCTCGCAGAGTCTGGTGTCCGGTTTGCTCGCGCATTTGTGCCATATTCGGTTTGCAGCCCCTCGCGTGCCTGTTTCCTGACAGGGCTTTACCCCCATCAAAATGGTCAATTAGGACTCGCAACACATAAATTTTCGACATATGGGAATATTCCTAATCTGTTCACGTTGTTGAAATCTGCAGGTTACCACACTGGCCTCATTGGAAAATTACACGTCAATCCTGAGAAAGATTTCCCCGTGGATTATCGCGATATTTCAGGAGCGAACTTCGGGCGACGCAACATGAAAGAATATGCGGAATCCGCCGATACATTTTTTAATGGCAGCGAAGAGCCTTTCTTCCTTTCAATCAACTATCCAGATGCGCATTTTCCACTGCATAAGCAACAGTTCGGTTTGCCGCAGACGCCCATCGAGCCCAATGAAGTCAAGCCGTTGCCTTGGGTGGGAGTGGATTCTGCGAGGCTGAGGCAATTTACTGCTGACTACTACAATTGCCTCCAGCGTCTTGATGACGGTATTGGCATGCTCATCCAAAAACTGAAGGAATCAGGGAAATTCAATGAGACATTGATTATCTACATCGGCGACCATGGCGCGCAATTCTCACGCGGAAAATGCTCGGTATATGAGGCCGGCATGAGGGTGCCCTTCATGATCAGCTGGCAAGGTGTCATCAGGTCAGGCGAAATAAGGAACGAATTGGTTTCCACACTGGATTTGCTGCCTACCCTCCTTTGCCTCATCGGTTCTGAATCATTGCTTCCCGAAAACCTTCCCGGTCGATCACTTGAGCCTTTATTGAATGGTTTGACGGTGCCTTGGCGTCAATACGTTTTTGGCTTCACGACTGGTGCAGCACCTCGCATTTTTCATCTGGCGTATTCTGTCAGGGGCGAGCGTTACAAGCTGATCCTGAATCCCTTGTCAGATGGTGTAACGAGGAATCTTTCTGCTGAAGCCTATCATACCCACTTGAACTCTCATTACATTGCAGGCACGACCATGGATGAAATTCAAAAAGCACCTGCTCGTGTTCAATCGGCTTACAGGACCTTTCTGAATTCACCTCGCTTTGAGCTTTACGATTTGGAAAAGGATCCATACGAATTCAACAATCTGGCTCATCGGCCTGAATACACACATATCAGAGAGTCCTTGCTTGATGCTCTGCAAAACTGGCAGCGAGAAACAAGGGATCCATTGAGTCAACCCGAAATGCTCTCCGATTTTGCGGAAAGACAGTTGAAGATGCGGGATCTCTCCTATCGAAAGGACGAAGGTTTTCGCTGGCCATATCTGGATCGATTTCCTTCTTGGATTCACCAATAAACATTGTATTTCTTCCCGACACGTCGTGAGTTTGGTGGAACCCAGGAGCTTTTTGAAGAGCCTCCGCCGTTTTGCTTTTGCGAAGACATCTATTCGTCCTGATTTGGAAATGAAGCAAAGATCGGGCTTTCTTCAATCAATCGGCATCATATGGAATAACGATGGCGGACTCTTGCAAAACGAACGAGACTTTATCGCTCTCAGTAGCGCCGCAAGCAAGTGCCAATCGATTGGTAGACGACCGATCGCGGCACCACCCCATGCTTGTTGAAGTATCTTAACTTTGCTTGGGTTTGTTTCCTTGATCAGTATTTCGAATTGCAGGGACGCCCCCAATTGCTGAAACGCTAATTTATGATCCCGATTCATTGAGGGGAGGGGACATATAAATAGGGAGCTCAGGATTTCCTGTCTCCGATTTCAACGTTTTTTTCCTCAAGATCGAATACGATCCATTCGGTACGGCCCGGATCGAGTTCAAGGCGCAACGTCGACAGTTCAGGGCTATCGCGAAGCAACTGAACGCCCGAGGCATGAGCGCCGGCATGAAGATCGTTGGCGTAAGCGGCCGCAGACTCAGGGTTGGGATTGTTTGATTTGGAGCTGGCCCGGTAGGGAGCATGCGGGTAATAGCCTGAGTGAATACCTGCTTCTTTCCGGTTTCTCCTGTCAGACGTAGCGGGCCTGGTTCGGACAGGCTTCCGCCCTTGAATCGTCGATGACGCGGTGCGAACCAAACCAGCAGATCGACAGGTGGAGATTTCATGCCGCGTCTTCCATTTGCGGCCATGGGATGATGAACGAAGGTGTTGGCCCAGTGCTTTCCTATTTGAGGTCCGACGTTGTCTGTGTTCCAGAGCGGCGCCAGTCGTGCTTCGAAGCTTTCTTCAAACGGCACAATCTCCCTTGTGGCAAGGAATCGGTTCTTGGCAAATATGAATTCACGCTCGCAAGCGACAGGCAGACCATCCATGTTGCTGACCCGAAGCCGAGCATAGGTTGCCTGCGGGGCTTCTTCAAAATGTGTGACTTCGAATTGGATGTCAGGCATCGATGCTTCATTCCAGAATTCATTGATCCTTAGTTTGTCGGGATGATAGCGGCGGTCGGCTTCCTTGTTGATGTCCTCGATGAGGATACGGTTTTCGACCGAAGCACCCCTTGCTGGTTACGATCTGCGTGAAGGGAGCTCCCCAACGGTTCAGCCCCGTGATACCACCAGGGTTAGCTGTGAAACTGGTGGGATGCAATTCAACCGCAACAAACAAATCGCCGGGTCCCCAGCCGCTGCGCAGGATTAACTAGACGGGCCAGCTGCAGCAGATATGACCTTTGTGTCATATCTTCATCTTAAGGTGATCCATCGGATGGAGCTTGCCATGCGATGCGTGGGGAATCATCGCTCACGGACTATGATTCAACGAATGTTCGCTTCATGAGCGCGTCTTTTTTGAGGGTATTCCCTGCCGATATTCATCAATGCACCTGAATGTAAGATTGATCCTGGGCGAAGATACTTTTTTTGTCGGAGGGAGAGAGTGTTTCCAGTGCGTCTGTGTGGTGCCCTGCATGACCAGAAGGCTGCCATGTTCAAGCATCAAAGATACTGTTTCCTTGGTTGCTTTATGCTTGAAGGCAAACTTCCTTTCTGCACCCAGGCTCAAAGAGGCGATGGAACCATTTTTTTTCAGATCTTTTTCTCCATCGCTGTGCCATGCCATGCCTTCACTGCCATCATGATACAGGTTCAGCAGGCAAGCGTTGAAAGGTTCACCCGTTTGTTTCTCTACTTTTGTCTTCAGCTCAACGAGTTCTTGAGTCCAGGCCAGTGCACGTTTGGTCGTACCGGAGTAAGTGTATGTGAAGGGGGAATCCGCATGCCAGGCCACCTTGCGTTTGGTGACAATGCGTTTTCCCATGATCATGGCCTCGTCGTGTTCCCATTTGATGGTGCTCAGCAATCGATTGAAATAGTCACCCGCCGACTCCCAAGAAATCAATGCCCCGTAATATTTTACTACACCATCTCGGGTGAGTAGGTTGGTTGGTTTTGCGATCGTTTGACGAAATAAATCCATGTTACCGGTCTTATTTTGATATTTTTAATCCAGTTGAGTGGTCTTCAAAAGAATAAACTGTATTTGGAGAAATCACTTGCCTTGATGGTTCAACAGCCACCCTTGATTGGGGCGACTCCATTGAATACGCGCAAGGTGCATTCTACCCCTCGCTTCCTGACGTGGTAGCCAATCTCCTACGGTGATCCATGACTCCACGGCACTTGCATTGGTAATATGGAAATTACCCATCAAGGCCACACGGTCAGGTGCGTTGATGCCGTCACCGATCATGGGAATCACCATGCGTTCAGTCGCCCGGATCAGGCGTCTTTTTTCCGTGTCAACACGGGCTAAATACAATGGCGCACGCCAACGGATCACGTTGGCGTTTTTTTCGGTTTTGCGCGTGTAAACCAGGAAAAGACCCTCGGAATGTGTCATCCAGTGTTGCTGTGTGCTGGACATGGTGAGTAGTTCGCCGTCGTCCCATTTCCAGGGCTGCTTATCCTGCCAGTGAAGCCCATCCTTACTGACACTCTGATAGCCTCGATCGTCTTCTGCACGGATGGTCAGATAGAACTTATCTTGAAAATGCGTGATCGAGGGTTCAAGTAAACCTCGTTGGTGGGCGAGTTTCAAAGGGGGGCCAACGCGTTTGACTTTCAGGGACTCGCCGTCAAAGGAACACAATACTCCGGCGACAGAACGATGGTTGGATCCGGGGCCAAAAGTGAAAGCGAGCAGGATGTCTCCATTGGGTAAATTCCACCTTTGTCCACAGTTGTTGGAATAAATAAAACTTCCCCTTGGATCACTCCACTCGAGGATCCGTCGCTCGGACCAGGTACCATTGGAGCTGCGGACGGCGTAGACTGGATACCGGGCCAATTGATCATTTCCCGAAAAATCGGTGCCTCGATAGAACACCACCTGCCCCAAGGCCAGAATAGTATCGGTCGCAGCATTGTATTCAGGCACAAAATCGCAGACTCCCGCCATCAATCCTTCGTGTCACTTTACTGGTCTGCGATCAAGTGCGGCACTGGGAGTCG
>JBDQII010000054.1:0-16656 GCA_040264395.1 Verrucomicrobiota bacterium | reverse complement strand
GCATTGGTGTTTATTGTAGATGGGTTGCCTATCGGGATGGTGATGGATCCCGCCACTGGTATCATCAGTGGTCAGCTGGGTAAGTCTGCCAGTGAGGGAGGTCCTTCGGGTGATGGTGTATACAGGGTCACACTCGCAGTGAATGATGACAACGGGGGCATTCGGACCTTTGTGTTTGAGATTGTTGTAGGCAACCCTGCGCCGCTTGCTAGCAACGACACATATTCTGTTGACGAGGAATCAGTGTTGTTTGTGGGAGCACCCGGTATATTGGTAAACGATCTGGATCCCGAAGGTGATGATTTTATCATTTCCCGCATCACTCAAGACCCGCAGCATGGTGTAATTTCTTTAAATCAGGATGGCAGCTTCAATTATACTCCGCGCTCTGATTTCCACGGAATGGATTCCTTTACCTATGAGATTGTCGACTCAGATGGTGGGGTGAGTTCAGCCGTTGTCGAGATTGAGGTCATAGATTCCGCTGATCCACCTGTTGCCGCGGATGATGCTTATGTACTTGGTGAGGATGCTGGAGAAACTCTGCTGGACGTCCAATCCAATGATATCGATCCAGATTCGACTGAGCTACGGCCTGTGTTGGTTCAAAATCCATCAAACGGAAGCGTGCGGGTAGATGATGATAATCGCTTGTTTTATACGCCTCTGGATGATTTCGCAGGAAGCGATTTTTTCAGTTACAGAATAGAAGATGAATTGGCTCAGAACTCCAATACCGCGACTGTATCAATTCAGGTTTTGGCAGGTCCTAAAAACGATATTCAAAATGCCGAGATACCAACTGTCATATTTCAAAGCCTTGATGGGATCGAGACGGTTCTTACTTTCTCCGAAGAGAACGACCCGCCGAATGCTATCTCAGTATCGGATCCTGATAGTGAGGAACTGACGGTGAGCATGTCTGTTGAGAATGGAATCATTTCTGTCAACGAACATCCTGAATTACAATACACTGATGGCATCTTTGAAAAATCCAGATCTATTCAAATGTTTGGGCGGGTTGAACATCTGAACGAGGCTTTGGCTCAGCTTACATATATCCCTGACATCAATTATCTAGGGAAGGAAAAAATGATTATCCTGACAGAGGATGAGGGAGGGCCAGGATCTTTGCCTCCTCGATTTGATGAAGATGGTGATGGTGTTACCATACTGGTCGAACTTCGGGCTTTGGCTGGTCTGAGAAGTACGGATGTCAGGTCCTTGCTGAGTAATTTTGGAGTTGAAGTGGTGAACGTTGACCTGCTTGAGTTTGATGATGGCATCATTGCAGGCGTGGACATCAGTAACGAACCGGGCGAAGGCCTCCAGGTGTCGTTCGACCCACTTCCAGGGCAAAGCGGAGAGTCTCAGCCAACGGAGATACAGCTCGAAGTGACATACGCTGATGGTACTTCCGAGGTATTGAATATTCCAGTCACTGTATTCCAGCCGGAATTGGTGATTGTCGAAGAACTTGATCCGACGCTTTACCTCTCCAATAATTTGAATCCTCAAACTGGTTTCTTCGAACAAGTGCTTAAAATTGTCAACAATACGCCCTTTGATTTTAAATCAATTCGTATTTATATCCACGATCTGGCGCCTGATGTAGTAGCCAAGTTTTACCTGCAGGAAGATTTAATAGGAACGTTTGTGGAATTTCCTGTCGATATGATCAAGGGTGATTCAACCACGATAACCTTGGAATATTTCAGCACGACAGGACGAGCCATCAGTCCTCCCCGGTTGGAATTGCTTGTCAAGAAAGGCGCCGAACTGCAGGTTCCTGATCGGGAGCAGATATCTGAGGTTATTGAATCCTCATGTTTTGTCAGCGTAGGAGCCAATGGCCGAGTGGATAGTTGTTATGTTAGTTTCCGATCAGATAAGGATCACCTTTACTGGATTGAATACAGTGATGAAATTGGAACTTGGAAGCTGGCCTTGAGCCCCGTTGAAGGGACAGGTGAAATGATTATCTGGCAAGACACGGGCTCTCCCAAAACAGATCCTCTGCCTGCCAACAATGGTCACGGAAGATATTACCGTATTCTAAAGCAACAAATTACAAGTAATGAATAATCCCACTAATGACATAAGTAATCGATGTCGGTTGGCAATCTGTTTGCTGACTTGGACTGTCTCCATGACCTATGTCACCGCTCAAGGTATTGATGGTTCCGGCACCGAGGTAATTTCTGAAACGCGTATCGATGATCTCGCTTCCCGGGAATTGGCTCTCCAGCCAAAAGTGAAGCAACGGAAATCCAGAATTGGATTGGGGTTTTCGTTTTTTAGTGGAACAAAGTCATCTGTTACCTCGAACGAATCCTTCAGCAGCGCGGTTGGGCCCGCTACAGGTGGAAGTATCAATCGCCAATACATGGATGGATATGTTTTTAAGGATTCTTCCGACAACCTTGGGGATCTTCGATTGCCATCCCGCACTCATTATTTTGGTTTTGACAACTCATCTCAAGTAAACAACGTGCCGCTGGCAGGAACCATTGATTTCCACGAGGCCCGATTCAATGGCGGAGCCTACAGCGACCCAGCCAACGATAATTTTTCCCCTGGCTTAGAATTGTTGTACAATCGATTGCTGAAGTCTCGGGAAAGATTTGAATATGAGCTGGAGGTGGGCCTCGGATTTCACCAGTTCGACTACGAGTCACGCAATCGTCCTGGTGATTTTGAGGTTTTGACGGATACCTACGAGCTTGGAGGAATTGATCCTCTCGCCAAGGGGACTCCCTATCAAGGATCCTTTTTACCTCATATCTCGGGTTCTCCGAAAATAGGTGATCTGCCAAACCGTCGTTTCAATTCGGTGACCGGCCAAGTCAACGGTGGTACAGAGATCGATTCAGTTGCGTTATTGGGGCGTATTGGTCCAAATGTCAGATACTACATCAACGATTCTTTACAAATCTCGGCATTGGGTGGTTTGTTAATCGGATACATGAGTGCAGAGGTGACTTATGACGAGAGCCAACAATATTCCATTGCCGGTAACAACTACACTCAACAGCGTCAAGGTAGATTCAAGGGCAATGACATCGTCTTTGGTCTCTTTGGAGCCCTTCGCCTCAGTCATGACATCAATGATCGTGTATCCGTTTTTGGAGAAGGTCGTTATATGCACATGCAATCCATGAATATCCAGGACGCAATGCGCGTTGTCGAGATGGACCTTGCCGGTGGGATCGGGTTGGTGCTTGGGCTTGATTATCGTTTTTGACGGATCCTTGCATGCTGGCTCATTCCTTTGCTCCTTGATCGAAGCCGTTCAAGAAGTAAGCCAAATTTGGTGTTGTTACCGGATACAGTGATGCCTCGAGCATCGTTTTGATAGGGTGTTTTAAGCGCTACAGGCGACTTTTAGATTCAAGTGACCATAAAAATGATCCCATCCGCTGATGAAGCAATTGAAGTTTTTGGTTGTTGGTATTGAGGCCATTGAATGACTGGCTTCTTTCCTCACTACCTGCGAGAGCTTACCACAAAACGAGAAAAACAAGGGCTAATCCGATTCCCCAGACTGCCAAACCGAGGATCGCAGGCAATATCTGTCTGATTGACGAGTCCTTTCCGGCCCTAACCGTTGGAAGAGCAATCTCCTGCTGGCTGCGATAAAGCCATCCGTCCGTCGCTTTTGGACTCTGGAAACACTGGTCCTTAGGAGTTCTCCCCATGATCATTGTCAACACCACCATGGTCAGGGCGGTGACCAGACAGCCCATCGGAGCTGTTGCATAACTGTTGATTGCAAAGCTAGGTAGTAACCAGATACCTGAGCCGACAGCCAGCCCAGGTGCGATAAGCGCTAATATTCCAAATCCCACTCCAATCAATAGACCCGGTAATGCCGAGGATCGATGAACCTGTGTGAAAGTTCCCAACAGATATGCTGTGAGTAGTGGCACCACGAAGGCTCCTACAACTTTCAGATAAGTGAAAATCATGCCCTCTGACAAAAGCGCAGGCACATAAATAAAAGAACCGAAAATAATAACCGGTGTCATCCATTTTGCCACGGCGAGATAATGGGCGTCATCGCGATTCTTCACAATAAGCCGTCCATAAAGATCCCTCGTGATGAGTGATGAGAGCGTCGATCCAATGGAGTCATAGGTCGAGAAAGCAGCTGCAAATACGCCGGCAACCACAAGCCCAGTCAAGCCGGGACTTCCAAATTGCTGCAGTATATGGGGGAATACATTGTCAGCACGGCCATCGGGCAACATGCCTGTATCAGGATAGAGGCCTCTTCCCATCACACCAAGCCCAAGGGAAAGAAAAGTCATCACGATGAGTAAGAGTCCTGCCGGTACGATAGCCATCTTCATGTCCCACTCACTTCTTGAGCCTAGAAGACGCATCGATTGTGTGTGGTTGACGATCGAATAAGCGAAACCAACAATGGCGAAACTCAATACGACCAACCATGCGGGAGTCACACGGGTCAGAATCTGCGACTCCTTGTCATAAGATCCTCCCAATCTGAGTTCCCGATCGAGTGCTTGCGTTGAAAGCGCTGAGGTGTCCATGATCTCGACAACATCGGCGCCAATATGCATCATCTGCTTGGCCAATTCGGGGTTCTTTTTCGCTATAGCAGTTTCGAGACCCGACCATCCGCCTACTTTTTGCGAAACAGCAGCAAAGATGGTGGCTGCGGCAACAAGGATGACAAGGCCTTGAATTGCGTCTGTGATGGCAACGGATTTAAGGCCCCCTGACATCGTATAGATTGTTGCTACCAAGGCTACTACGGCAACACCTGTCCATGCCTGAACAACACTCCACGTACAGACCACATGGAGCAAGAGGAAAATAGCCGTACTGATCATCCCAATCATCACGGTTCGATAAAGAACCTGGACCACGACACTGATGATCCGTGCTCCGAGACCGAAGCGAGCCTCGAGAAACTCGGCGTTGGTATACATTCCCTTGCGATACATTGGGATCGCAATGAAATGAGCCATCAGAAACCAACCGCCGATAACACCAATCAGATTTGGGACAAACAAACGCACCCCTAGGCTATAGGCTCCGCCGGTGTCAGCAATCAAGTCTGCCGAATCAATCAGTGTGGCATAGAGTGAAAGTCCTACGATCCAGAAAGGGAGTGTCTTGCCCGCAAGAAACCAATCGCCACTGGTTTTTGTGTTACGCCCCAGCCTCAAGGCGTAGACAATCACCGCCCCGTTCAAGAAAATCACAATGGACCAGTCCAGCAGTGTCATGGCAATCGGTCAGGAGAAAATGTTTTGATTGACCCTGATTCCCATTCCCGCCTTCCCCTGCATCCTCAGCATACCTCCTTCAGGTTGAGGCTCATCATGAAAGATGGGGACTATCTCCGCATCAGGCAAGGTATCCCATATGGGCATGGGGAAATATTCTATCATGGGGCAATTGACAGTGCTCATGGCAAAGTGGATGTGAGTGATTCCATAAGCATGTGGTATGACAGGTAAGCCTGCAGCAGCGGCCAGCGCGGCAATTTTTCTACCCTCCGTAAAGCCACCACATCGCCTGAGATCTGGCTGCAGAATATCCATGGCCTGTTTTTCAATGATCTCCTGAAAGCCGAAACGTGTGTATGCGTGTTCACCACCTGAAATGGGGATATCTGTTTCCTGTCGGAGTTTGGCATAGCTGTTCAGGTCGTCTGGCAGAAAGGCTTCCTCCAACCAGGCCAGCCTGTAGGGCTCAAGCATGCGGACCATTTTTTTTGCATATAAAAAATCCCACCCCATGTAGGCATCGGCCATGATTTCAATATCATCGCCAACCGCTTCACGCACGTTGGCAATATGCGCCTCATTGGCTTTCATTCCTTTCATCCCTGCGCCTGGTCCGAAGGGGAAGCGCATCTTCATGGCTTTGTATCCCTTTGCCACATAGTCTTTGGCTTCGGTTGCTACTTTATCATGCCCTACAGGATGCAGTGCCGATGCGTAGACAGGAATCTCTTTACGTACGGGGCCACCAAGAAGAGCATACACGGGTTTGCCCGCCATTTGACCGGCTATGTCCCAGAGTGCAATATCGATGGCACTGATAGCGTGCAGTGCAACCCCTTTTCGTCCGTAGGGGAGGGAGGCGCGAAACAAGCGATCCCAAAGCCCTTCAATATCGGCGGGGTCTTGACCGACAAGCAGGTGTCGAAGATGGGCATGTATCAGGGAGCCGATGATATCGCACCCATCCTCACACCAGCCTTTTCCTATCACACCGTCGTTTGTTTCAATTTCAACGACGGCCATGCCGGAATCCCAGAACCAGGACCCTCGTGTTTCCTGAAATTCAGGATAAATATCCAGAGGGGTGACCAGAGGGAGTGATTTTTCACGTTCAGCAAGGTGTCCCCAGATGGAACGGTTTGCATGCCTGACGGTGACTGATTTGATGGTGCTCATATTTAGTTGCGCTTTCCGGATAAAAGGCTGCTCTTGGGGGTTATGCGTATCTTAAGAGATTAATGTTAAACTAATTACAAAATGGAATCAATGTTTCCCACGTGGCTGGAGATCGGTAGAGCATCCGGGCTCCTGCGGTAGTTGGTAGGCTCCGTCCTTCACAATGGCAGGATACATGAAATGTTTTCTCAAGTGCGGAATATATTCCAGGAAGAGTTTCTCATGGCCCAGTGCGATATGATTGAAAAAGACGAGGTGATGGTGAATCTGGCCCATGTCTCCCACGTGCGGAATGACTTTGACGGGATATTTTGTGGCAAGCAAAGAGACAGCCAGGTATTCGCTGATACCGGCCAGTCTGGTGCAGTCCGCCTGAACAATACCCACGGCTCCAGCTTGCAGAAAGTTTTTCCACATGACACGGTTGCTTACTGCTTCTCCAACTGCAACAGGTACTGGAGCAATCGTTCGGGCAATAGTCTGATGTGCCAGGATATCATCTGGCTGAGTGGGTTCCTCAACCCAGTAAGGCTGCATGGAAGCTAAATTCCCGCAGACCTCCAGTGCCTTGGGCAAGGACCATGCCTGATTGGCATCCACCATGATGCGGACGTCCTCTCCAACCGCTTCCCGTATTTTCTGCACCCGGCGAATATCTCGTTCTGGTTGTGGGGATCCCACCTTGAGTTTCATGGCGGTGAAACCTAGATCTATCGCGTGTCGGGCATTCTCCATGATACGCTCGTCACTGTAGGCAAACCAGCCAACAGACGTGTCGTAGCCAGGATACCCTTCTTTGAGAATGTGCTCTCTTTGGGAGCGTGTTGCCGCTTTTTCCTTCAGAATTGATACGGCTTCATCTGCCGTCAATACCTCATCCAGATAACTGAAATCAATGAGGCGTGCGAGCGCTTCAGGACTCAGATCAAGCAGTAGTTTCCAAAGGGGAACACCACGTGCTTTTGCCCAGAGGTCGAAGCAAGCATTGGTAATAGATGCGAGTGCCAGGTGGGTAACCCCCTTGTGCGGGCCAAGCCATCGAATTTGATGGTGCTCTGCCATGGCTCGCTGCACCGTACCGAAATCGGACATCAATGCTTCGATCTCCTGTCCGACAAGGGGTTTGCTCAGTAGCTCAATCGCACTTTGCACAAGATTTGTTCCCCCACCAAGTGTGTATGCGATCCCGGTGCCTGATTGGTTTTTATCTTCCGTGATCAGTTGAGTGACTGCATACCCATATTGTGGATCTGAATGCACGGCATCGCTTCCAGCTCCATCCGGAAGCTCAAACCTGCGGTCATCCGCAAGGATCTTGGTAATAACGTGGGGCATGGGGCAATACTGACTTCAATGAAATTTGCGACAAGGATAATTCTGATAAAAAACAGGAGCAAAAGATGATCTCATCTCTCCAAATTAATTGACAATCAAATGATTACTTTGCTCTGCGTTTTTTCTTTTGCTGAAGCCAAATTCTGCCAAGGTTGCTGCAGGACAGATTAATTTCCCTTAAATCGAAAAGCGTATGACAGCCGGTTTTTGGCTTTGCGAGACACGGGCAGAATGTCCATTGCAGCAAAGCTAATTAACGATTTCAGATGAGTGGCGTTTTGCAGCGCATGTACAAACCCGAAACTTACCTTTCATTGAATGCTCGAAACAATCACCATAGATCAGTATACAACCAAGTACTCTGCCTTGCCTCTTGTTGATGTGCGTTCACCTTGTGAATATAAAAAAGGACATATTCCAAACGCTTTTAATATACCCATATTTACTGACGAAGAACGAGCTGATGTAGGGACCGCCTACAAACAGCAATCAAAGGAGCGGGCCATTGAGATTGGCATGAAGTTTGTGCAACCCAAACTGCAGCATTTCATTAATGAAACGGTTCGTGTTGCACCGGATCAAACAGTCGTCGTGCATTGCTGGCGTGGAGGGATGCGGAGCAGATCCTTTGCCCAGCATCTGGTTGATAATGGTTTTGGTCAGGTTTATGTCATTGAGTCAGGTTATAAGGCTTTCCGGAAATACGCCTTGCGCGCATTCGAACAGGACGCTCACTTAATCATCCTTGGGGGATACACCGGTAGTGCGAAAACCGATATACTTAAGCAGATCGATCGTGATCTTGGTCATCAGGTGATAGACCTCGAGTGCTTGGCGAATCACAGGGGATCGGCCTTTGGGGGAATCGGTCAAGCACCTCAGCCAACAGTCGAGCAATTCGAAAATAATGTATTCTGGGAATGGAAAGACTTGGACTTCACTAGAGAGATCTGGGTTGAGGATGAAAGTCGAGCCATTGGCACAGCCATGATTCCTGAAGCTTTGTTCAAAAAAATGCGGAGTCAACGCATGTACTTTTTGGATATCCCACGTGATGAAAGAGCCAGGCATCTCGTCAAGGATTACGGCAATGGCCATACAGAAAAGCTGCAAGAATCCATCCTGCGGATTTCGTCTCGACTGGGAGGATTGAACACTGACCTTGCCTTGAAACATCTGGCCAGAGGAGAGATGTTTGAGGTCGCCAGGATAGCGCTGATCTACTACGATAAGTACTATGCAAGAGGCGTGGCCAAAAGGGATCCAGATATGGTCACATCCATTCCCTTGAAAACCACAGAGTCGGGCCAAAATGCTCGTCAGATAATTCAAGCCATCATGGAAAGAACCTGACTTGTTTTCGAACTCTTTGCGTTGATTTCAAAGATTGGGCAATCTCAGGGCAGGATTTCTGCGATGCACAAAGGTAAGATGATTATCGGTGGCTTCCTTAAGTATTTTATGTGTCTTTCACTACTCATCCATTCCGCACGCTGGGTGTTTGCTGACTGCAAGTCGCCTCTGGGGAAGAATACAAAAGCCGGATTCAAAGAACCCGGCTTTTGCTTTATGCAATAAGTGAGTGTTACCTTACCCGATAGAACATCTGTGCCCCTGAAACCTCTGAGGTATAGGGACTGGAGGCACCTTTGACCGCGTTCCATTGATCGGAGCTCAAGTCGGACGTGGATTCCAGACTCCCGCCGGCTTCCCAACTAATGATCAGTTGGTTCCCGTCGGTGCTGACTGATAATGTGGTGGCCACAGGTTCAGCTGGGACTTCATCTTCGACTGCAGGCGTGATCATGAAAAAATTCAGGTTGGGACTACCGCTGACTATGGTAGCTCTCAAGGTGGCTTTCCCATTTAAATCAACCACTGCGCGCCTACCTGAATCCTCAGTCAAAACGACCCAATCGAAACCAGACCGTATGCCTCCAGATTTAAATGACCCAATGGCTTCGGTCGTTTGATTCGCACGGCTTGGATCTGAAGTCACCTTGTCTAGTTGCACTTCAAAGGCCGCACCGCCTCCGGCACGCAGATAAATATTGGATTCACCGTTTGTGAAATTACGTGTGTAATTCAACCATTCGCCCGCTTCAGTATCCTCGACGCTGAAGTCGGAATCAGGATCATTCTCATACTGGGCGCGATCGGCCTCGTTGCCATTGGGATCAGTATAAGGCATGTTTCCGCTCAGAGGGATACGCCAGGCATCTTCGTTTCCAAAATCAAAGTCGTCTGAGAGCTCATTGAAATCGATCCCGTTAGAATCCACTGACACACCTTTGTCGAAATAGGTGTTTCCACTGAAACCCGGAGACGCATCATTGATGAATTCACCTTTGTCGAAATTCCAGTTTTCTGCCTCAAATGTATTGTTATCACTTAGGAAAGTATTGAACGAAAGCAAGCCAGTGATGGTGCTTCCGCCCGCTCCGCGCACGATTGCTTCACCACTGTAAAGCGAATTTGCCTGCAGCTTGTTGAAGGCGACTGTCCAGCTCTGTTCGTTACCTGTGATTTCAAGTTCTGAAGATCTGTCGATTCCGTTCAGGACGAGTTGAATGTTGTTTTGTGGAATAGCTCCTTCGCTTGCGAGGGCTTTAAATGAAATGCCTGCTTCTGCATCCACATGAGTCGCTCCAATGGCTGGTTGAAGATCGATGATATCCAGTTTCTCGGAACTTGCACCTTCTGGAGGGACAACGCCGAATTTGACTCGGTAATAATCAATGTCCAATGCCGAGTTCTGAGGTGTGGCAGTTGATCCCATCGCGAGATAACTCATGCCACCAAAGTCATCACCGGGGCCGGCGGTGACCTTGAACACGTTGGGCGTCAAATTGCCATCCACATAAATGGAAGCAACATGAGTGCCGACGTCTGCTCCGTCCTTTTCGATGGTGATCCAAATATCGTGCCATTGGGTAGGATCAAATGGAATGATATTGGCCCCATCACCCTGACCAAAGTTAACGTCTCCCGAGATAGTGTTTCCATTGAATTCATTGAAGCTCAATCCGTCAAAGCCTGTGACCAAATTGTTCGGGTCACCTCCGGGCGTGTCCGTGGAAGCTGTCATTGAAAAAGCGATGGCTCCACCCTCACTTTGCTTGATCACAAAATTACCTTTGCCTCCATCGGAGGTAACATAGCCATCACCGTTTTCGGGGTAAGGCTGTGGACCATCGCCAGCCTGTTTGTCGCGATGCAGCAGGTCCAGTGGTCCAGTCGTAGGGATTCTGGTTCTGAAATTCAGAGTGACACCATCGTCCATGATAGTATCTGATGCTCCATCCTCGCTCAGGTTGTGACCTACGTATACCTTGCGATTTGAGCCGGGATCACCATAACCGTAGTCGCGGGGATCTCCCGTGTCCTGAATACGGAGGTAGTTGACGTTACCTTCCTCGATCACCATCACACCTCCAGGGCGATTGCCGTCACCCAAGCCACCACCGATGCCTGAACCGTCCCATTGATCAGATCCGTTGTCATGACTCCAAGTACCATCCAGAGAAGCGAATCCTTCCCCATCTGCGGCATATTGCGCTTGGTCTCCTTCAAATGCATAATCCCAGCCGCCATCAATCGGACCGAAGGTTTTGGATTCAGGGTCGACGGCTTCGAATCTGACACCAAAGAAATCAATGTCCAGAGCCGCGTTCTGAGGGGTCGCCGTGGCTCCCAAGGCCAGATAACTCAAATCGCCGAAGTCATTACCTGGACCAGCGGTGATCTTAAAGGTCTGAGCTGTGGAGTCGCCATCGACATAAATCCTGGCAACATGTGTTCCAACGTTGGCCTCATCTTTTTCGATGGTGATCCAGTATTCGTGCCATTCGGTTGGGTCGAGGGCAATCACGTTGGCACCATCACCCTGTCCAAAATTGACGTCACCAGAAATCTCATTGCCATTGAATTCGTTGAAGCTGAGACCATTGAATCCTGTCACCAGGTTGTCAGGGTCTCCACCTGGTGTATCCTTGTCGTTGGTCAGGGAAAAAGCAATGGCTCCACCGCTGCCTTGCCTGATGACAAAATTGCCCTTGCCTCCATCGGAGGTAACATAGCCGTCGCCATTTTCTGGGTATGGTTGCGGGCCATTGCCGGCTTGTTTGTCGCGATGCAGAGGATCGATGGGACCCGAGGTGGGGATGCGCGCCCTGAAGATCAAGGTAACCCCATCATCAAGAATGGTGGGAGCAGCATCTTCATTTCCGAGATCGTGTCCCAGGTAAATTTTTCGATTGGATCCAGGGTCACCATAGTCGTAGTCCCTTGGGTCTCCAGTATCCTGGATGCGAAGGAAAGTGGTGCTGCCTTCGGTGAGGATCATGGCGCCTCCGGGCCGGTTGCCGTCTCCGAAATCTCCTCCGATGGCTGAGCCGTCCCATTGATCCGAACCGTTATCATGGCTCCAGGTGCCATCAAGGGATGCGAACCCCTCGCCATCGGGTGCATAACTCGCCTGATCGCCCTCATATATATAATTCCAACCGCCTTCTGGTGGAGAAAAAGCGAGCTGTGCGATCAAAGGTCCACTACAGGCTGTGAATAACAGGGCTGCTGCCCATCTTAGTTTGGAGGGTATCGTTTCTTTGATGTTCTTCATGACATGATGTGTTTGGATCGAATGCAAAGGTTGGCCTTGATGACAGATCAATATATCAGTGTACAGTCCTTCTCTGTATGTTGCCTCGTCTGGCACGATCGTATGGGTGTTTTCAAGTAACTATCCATGGCCAGTATTTCTGTCAAGTGAAATTGCATTGCCTGCATCAAGCTTGTTACATGCATGGAGGCGGACGCATGAGGCTGCAAACACGCCGGTTATGAAATGATATTACTGTATTATTCATGCGTCGCTCGCTGACTGAAGGCGCTTAGGCCAATTTGAAATGAAAGGGCAGGGGGTTCGGCATGTGCCTGAAATTGAGTCAAATCACCTAGCCTGAGACAGTGAAATGATCAGGAGTCAAAAAGGTGTTCCGTTGATATCCGTACAGCTTCCAATAGTTTTCTAGTTTGAAGATTTTAATTCCATATTATAATCAGAGCGCTATTTTATAATAGTTGCAAATCTCGGGTAGAGGGAAGATGTGGACATGAACAATAAAACATGCATGCTATTCATCTTTTCGCTGGTGCTGGGTCTGGGTTGTAGCGAGAAACAGTCTGCAAGGATTCAGGAAAGCATATTTCAGCACCCCGAAATGCTGGAGGGTAATTGGGAATCGGCCAATGCGTTTTTGGAAATTGAATACCATGATTTTGATAAAACCTTCTGGTGCGAGCTGCTGACACTGGATACCGAGAACCAAGAACTCATAAGGCATGAGTCCATGCGCATCCTCATCAACCCTCGAAATGATACCTCCGGAAATATCCCCATGGTGGTAGTGGATTCAGATTCAGAAATCATCGTCTATGATATCACTCCTTTTCAGTCGGGGTTTCAGGCGCGCGGAGGCAAGCTCAGTCAATGGATCAATGGCAAAGGCGCATCGCCGAAGAGCATGATGAGTCAGTGGGAATTCGATGAGCAGTCGCGCACATGGACGCTTTCTCAGACGACGGGTTTGTCAGGGGAACATAGTTTCTCCTCAACGGACATGACGAAGGATGAATTTATCCGTGAATACGACACTGCTCCTGATCAGGAGGCTTCATTTTCAGGATCCAACGACACATTTTTCAACAAAATACAGGGTCGATGGTTGGGGCCTGATTCCCGCGGTTGGAACTACGATTTGGAATTCAAGATAGAACCTCTGAACATGATTTTCACTGAAAAAGGCAAGAGGGTAAACCCTGAAGGGGATACGGTGACCCAATGGACGCATTTCTCCCTCATCCATTCCGAATTGAGTCAAATGGTGGGGATGCCTCAACATGGTAAAGCACTGTCTTTGTTTTCAGTGAATGGCAGGGGCTTTGGCGTGCTCGGGAAATGGGAAGACCTGGGTGACCAACTGATGGCTCAATACGAAAATCCGAACCTGAGACTGATTCGTGCTTTTGTGAACGAGGACACGCTCAAGTGCACATGGCAATCAAGGCAATCAGAGACGGAACAATGGAGGGAAAACGGCAATAGCCACGTTCTCAAACGCCAATATTGATTTCAATGTGGAAAGATAAAGGTGTGATCTGAACAATGGACCATATTACCAACGGCACACTCGAATGGTGACTTTCTTGAATACTTTGTTTCAGTCCATTGTGGATCGTTTGACACTTCGGAGTTTTACTCTGCCTGCTTGTCAGGAATTCTTGGGTCTTCTTCATCCCCCATGGGAAGCAGCCCGTAGCGTTTCATCATCTCAATATCTATTTTGGGATCATCGATGGTCTCTTTCATCACGGGAAGCTTCACCGAGGCTCCCTCCACGCGCCAGAGGAGATCGTCTGGAAGTCCTTCTAGAAAATACCCACCTGATTTCGAGGAAATTCCCTGATCATCGCGACCATTCCAGCCAACGGAATAAATTTCAAATCCATCTCCTTCCAGACGTTTGTATTTGAAGGGCGCTTGAGTCATGGGGTCAAGAGGGATTTCCGGGATCCATGCCGGCACCAGGTCCTCCAGCTTGGTTGGATAGGCTTGATGATGGAGGTAATAACGTTCCAGGTGCATGGATACACTGCAAATTTCCATGATTACCTGGGCTCTGAACAATCTGCGAAAGCCACTGCCCATGGAAGACAACCACATCCTTGCCAGCAGCCCATCCTGCTCCTGTGACTCATCGAATGCAGCCGGCAAAAAACGGCTCCAGGGGTGCTGTTCGGCTTGTTGCACCAGGTCGTCCCATTGGGCAATCCTTTGACTCAAGGCTTCCAGCATCAGGCTCAATTGCCGTGCATACCAGGCTTGCAGGTGAGGCCCGGCAAGCGACCGATAGACCGGAGGCAGGGGAGACAGTCCACTCCCATCGAGGGTCTCTGCGCCAGATTGCAGGAGATACAGCATGCTGAGCGTTTCGAGGGGATCTCCGTTGATGCCGGCTTTCAACCAGGGAAACAGCAGGGCTCTCTCCTTGCGAAGTATTTCGGGCGCATGCTGAATCATGTTGAATGTTTCCAATGACGCCAGCATTGCGTTCCATTGTGCCTCGCTCCAGCTATGTCGGTCCTGTGCCGCCTGAATGCCTACCATGAGGTAAGATACTTGGGCAGCCTGAACGAGTCGGGTGATCATCCCATCCCATTGTCCGGTTTCCGCCAGTCTCAATGCCAGGCGGGAGTCCTGGTAGGAAGCGTCTCCATTCCCACGGTAGGCATGATGTGTGGCGGACAAACAAGCATAGATGGAAAACATTTTCAACTTGGACAAATGGGGCAGTAACATTTCTGGCCCTTCCTTCCAGTCAAAGGGATAAACATCCTCCGGCCGATCCAGGGCTTCCCTCAACTGCTCGAGGTCCGGGCCTGTGGTAGCGAACAAGGGGGCAAGCTGCTCAAGAAGGGTTTCAATGGACGCGGGTGGATCGGCTGAATCCGCAGCAGTTGATGCTTCGAAATCCAAGCAGAGGGCCAAGCTGTGCAGTCGCTCCAGGGATCGATATATCGGGACACCCTGACCTTCGGGGTATTCATAATCAAAGGACGCACCAGGGCATTTTGGCAGTTCAAGGGCCTCGTATTGGGCATCCATCAGCTCGCGGGCGCGCTGTCCCTCGCCTTCAGTGTCCGATTGCCCAGCCCTGGCGAGCATCACCAGATAGGGATGATCCCATATATTGTTTTCAGGGTTAGTGGGCTCGGACGGATACATGGTTGCGATATTAAGGGATTCCCCTTGTTCGCCCAGTGCCTCTATGCGGGCCTCGAGGCTTGTCACCTCGGTCGACTTGGCGAGGAAACCGCCCCCATACCAAGCCAGAATCGCCAGGAGATGGATACAAAAGGGTAGCATCACGGGCTTATGGCGCTTGAGCCCCATGTCGATGAGACAGAAGGGATATAAAAAGGGCACGCACATCAGAAAACAGAGCCATCGACTGCGCTGGAAACCAATCCTCATGGCCACTCCCCAGGCTAGCACGTGCAGTCCCAAGGCAATAAAAAATCCCCAGGTCAGCAGGCTGGGAATCGTATCGAATGTGGACAGCAGGTTGCCAATGATGGCGAGCAGGGGCCTGAAAAGCAGCTCAAGGGGTACCTTTTTCAGCCCAAGTATGACCATGGCAGCAAGGAAAATTGTTACAATAACACCTGATACATACAGCAATCTTGATTGGGTTACGGAGTCACCTTTCGATTGTTGCGAAAGGTTGATGCCTTTTCGTAGAAGCTTCCAGGCAGCATAAATCATCAACAACCCCACGCATGCCAGGACTCCAAGAACGATAAATCTTTCATACTTCGCAACATCGTCATCCCCTTTGAAAAAAGTAAAAAAAGAACCAAGGAACGCGGAGACACCAAACAGCCCCAGGAGGGAGGCCACAGCCATGATGCACAAGGATAGGAGTTTCTTCGCAAGCATGATGACCTAACTTAAAATGTTGACTGGCTTTTACCATTACAAAAAAACCTCGTTAATGTAAGCGCAGCACTTCTGCTTCAGGATATCGTTTGAAACATGGAAACCTTGCAAAAGACATCGCGTCGCGCGTCCAGATTCTGTTTCCGGCGGAACACGCTTGAGAAAGGTTACGTTTCCCGACGAATCCGGATCGACGCAGCTGTATTTTGGTGATAGATACCTTGAACATGACGATTCCCATCAAGACAGCTCTGGTGACCGGGGCAGGTTCCGGCATTGGACGTGCCACTGCGTTGGGCTTGGCCGGGGCAGGCTACACGGTCGTGGCAGCGGGCCGCCGCCGTGAGGCTCTCGAGGAAACCGCCAGTGCCATTCGTGACGGGCAAG